>JAMCRH010000122.1 GCA_023380515.1 Gammaproteobacteria bacterium
GCGATGACCGCCTATGCGGACCTAGCCACCTCGGTTATCGATGAACTGCCACCGGGGCGCACGCCTGTGCAAACCGTGGCAATTCCAGACACGCGGCGAGACCAAGTGATTAAACGTTTGCGCGGCGCCGTTAACGATGAAGGCAGGCAAGTGTATTGGGTCTGTACCTTGATTGAGGAGTCGGATGTGCTGCAGTGTCAGGCTGCCGAAGACACCGCCACCTATTTGCAGGAAACCTTGCCGAGCGTGCGCATTGGCTTGGTACATGGGCGCATGAAAGCAGCCGAGAAAGAGCAGGTCATGCAGGCCTTTAAAGCCCATGAGCTCGATTTACTGGTGGCGACGACTGTGATTGAAGTGGGTGTCGACGTACCCAATGCTAGCTTAATGATAATTGAAAACCCGGAACGTTTAGGCTTGGCGCAACTGCACCAGTTACGTGGTCGGGTTGGTCGTGGTTCAGTGGCTAGCCATTGTGTCTTGTTGTACAAGTCGCCCTTGTCCCAGCAAGCCACTGAACGTTTGAACGTTTTGCGGGAAAGCAATGACGGCTTTGTGATTGCCGAACGCGACCTTGAGTTGCGCGGACCGGGAGAATTGCTTGGCGCACGCCAAACTGGCTTGGTGCAAATGAAAGTCGCAGACCTGACCCGCGACGCCGATTTACTACCGCAAATCCGCCAGTTGGCCCAGCGTCTTTTCCACGATTACCCAGTGCAAAGCGAAGCACTCATGCAGCGCTGGTTACCGGATCGCGAGCGTTACGCACAAGTGTAACTGGAGGTTGACTTACCTACCCCAGAAAAGTCAGCCAAAAATACCGATTTTCCGCGCAGAACAAGGTATTCTATTGGGCAATTCGCTCCCATCGTTTACACTAGGCAAGAATTTGACGTAGTAGGCATTCCCTATGGAAAAAGATATGAATAAGGCACAAGACGACAGCACGCACTTTGGCTTCAAAACGGTTGCGAAAGAGCAAAAAGCCAATATGGTTGCCGGCGTGTTTCACTCGGTTGCAGGTAAGTACGATCTGATGAACGATGTGATGTCGTTTGGCATTCACCGTTTGTGGAAGCGCTATACCATTGATTGTAGCGGCGTACGTCCGGGCCAAAAAGTGTTGGACCTAGCCGGTGGTACCGGTGACTTAGCCGCTAAGTTTGCGCGCATTGTCGGTCCAACCGGTGAAGTTGTCCTTGCTGATATTAACGATTCGATGCTCCGCGTTGGCCGCGATAAGCTGCGCGACATGGGTATTGTGGGCAATGTAAGTTATGTCCAAGCCGACGCAGAAAAACTGCCGTTTGAAGACAATACCTTCGACCTCATTACCATCGCGTTTGGCTTGCGTAACGTGACCGACAAAGACGCTGCCTTGCGCTCTATGCTGCGCGTGTTGAAGCCGGGTGGACGTTTATTGGTGCTCGAGTTTTCCAAGCCGGAAGCGGAAATGTTGTCGAAAGCCTATGACCTGTATTCGTTTCACATCATGCCACGCATGGGGGAATTCATCGCGAAAGACAAAGACAGCTACCAATACCTCGCTGAGTCGATTCGCATGCATCCGGACCAAGAAACACTCAAGGATATGATGACCGACGCTGGCTTTGAGAACGTTGAGTATCACAACTTAACGGGTGGCATTGTTGCCTTGCATCGCGGATTCAAATTTTAATGACGGTTATGCAAGTTCTTCGGGCCAGTGCCGAACGCACACTAAACCTTGGGTTAGCGAATGACCCGGGTGCCAAGCAGCGGCTTCAACCACTGCACGGCAAGTGCTTTCGTCTCATTGCCAAAGGCTTACCAGAATCAATCACCATTTTGTTTCTGAGCGATCGTGTGCACTTGATGGGACCGGATTACGAAGTCGTTGATTGCGCGGTAACTACCACCTTAAGCGACCTTCCCAAGTTAAGCGATACCAACAATGTCACTAAAATGCTGCAAACCGGGCAAATCGAAATAGTTGGCGACCCGGTGCTGGCGCAGCAAGCAGCGCAGGTTTTTTTGCAGTTGAATGTCGACTGGGAAGAGTTTGTGGCCGGTTATTTCGGTGATGTTCCGGGGTACTTAGCCGGCCAAGTGATGAAGAAACTTGCGGCGCTGCGGCCAGAGAAAGGGGCAATTCAAACCCGCGCTCAGGCCATTTTAACCGAAGAGTTACGCGTCGCTGTCCACCCGCTCGAAAAAGCACTCGTGGCGGATGATCTGCGTGACTTAGAGCGCAAAATAAAACAACTTGAAGCGCGTATTGGTGCGCGTGAACAAGCATAGGAGCAGGCAGCACAGTGCGCGGATTTCGCTTTTACAAAATACTCAGCACGCTTATGCGGTATGGCTTAGACGACATGATCCCGCGGCGTTGGTTGCCTTGGTACGTTCGTGCTGCTCGCCGCTCTGCATTCTGGTTGCGTAACCGCCACCGCGACAAGTCACTGGGTGAGCGTTTGCGTTTAGCGCTTGAAGATCTCGGTCCCGTTTACGTTAAGCTCGGACAAATGCTGTCAACGCGCCAAGATCTTCTCGATGCGGAGATGATCGCACAATTGTCGCTGCTGCAAGATCGCGTGCCGCCGTTCCCTGGTGAGCAAGCCCAAGCCATTATTGAAAAGGCGTTGGGCATTCAGACCATTAGTGACGTGTTTGATGAATTTGATGTACAACCACTTGCGTCTGCCTCCATTGCTCAAGTGCATACGGCGGTATTGAAAGAGCCAGAAGGCCGGCAGGTGGTGGTGAAGGTGTTGCGCCCAGGCATTAATAAAACTATCGACGCCGACCTTGAGTTGATGGAAGCTGTAGCACGTGTCGCTGCTCGCTACTTACCCGATGGCCGTCGCTTAAAGCCGGTGGAGGTCATCAATGAATATCGCAAGACTTTATA
This sequence comes from Gammaproteobacteria bacterium, assembly GCA_023380515.1. The sequence continues at coordinate 2,891 of JAMCRH010000122.1, forward strand.
TAACGAATTAAGCCTCGATCGCGAAGCTGCGAACGCCATTCAGTTGCGCCGTAACTTTACCGATTCCGAGCTGTTATACATTCCCGAAGTATTTAGCACCTACACACGGCCGAATGTGATGGTTATGGAACGGATTCACGGGATTCCAGTCAATGATGTTGCAAGTTTAAAAGCACACAATATTGACTTGAAAGTGCTGGCGGAACGCGGTGTGGAAGTGTTTTTCACACAAGTATTTCGCGACAGTTTCTTTCATGCGGATATGCATCCAGGCAATATTTTCGTCGACCCAGAGTCGGGTGGGAATCCGCGTTACTTAGCGGTCGACTTTGGTATTGTTGGCACCTTAAACCGTGAAGACAAGCGCTATTTAGCGGCTAACTTCATTGCCTTTTTTAATCGGGATTATCGCAAAGTTGCGGAATTGCATATCGATTCCGGTTGGGTGCCCGAGTACGTCAATGTCGAAGAGTTTGAGTCGGCAATTCGCACCGTCTGTGAGCCAATCTTTGAAAAGCCACTGGCCGAAATCTCGTTTGCTCATGTGCTGTTGAATCTGTTTAATACAGCGCGACGGTTTGACATGGAAGTGCAACCGCAGTTGGTGTTATTGCAAAAAACGCTTTTGTATGTGGAGGGCTTAGGTCGTCAGCTCTATCCGCAGCTGGACTTATGGAAAACCGCAAAGCCGTATTTAGAGCGTTGGATGCAAGAGCAAATCGGCTGGCGTGCCTTATTGCGCAATGTCAAAGAACAGGCACCTTACTGGGCGGAAAAGTTGCCAGAAATGCCGGGCTTGCTGTACGATACCTTACAACAAATGCAAAAGGGCGGCCGCAAACAGCGGGAGTGGGCGCAACAATTTCTACAGCATCAACGTAAAACTGCAGTGAGCCGATGGTGGAGTTTGCTGGCTGCCAGTGCCTCGGTTTCGGCGGCGGCTTTTATCGTTGCTGAGCAATCGCTCTGGTTCACAATTCCAACCGCAGCAGTGGCGGTGATTAGTTGGTTACAGGCGTGGTGGTCACGCCCTTAATTCGGTTTCAACCGCTTGTTTGAGCAGTTATTTGAGGAGATTCAGCATGGGTGGCATTGGTATTTGGCAAGTTCTCATTGTGTTGTTAATTATTGTCATTTTATTTGGTGGTAAGCGTTTGCGCTCGTTGGGTTCAGACCTTGGCACAGCCATTAAAGGTTTCAAAAAAGAAATGAATGATGACGATAAAAAGGATAAGGGCGATGTGATTGAGCACAAGCGTGAACAATCAGATGACGCTCAAACAACTGAAAAACAAAAAGATAAGCAGTAAGCTCGACTATGTTTGATATTGGTTTTTGGGAGCTTCTCGTGATCGCTGTAATTGGCCTTGTGGTGTTGGGGCCAGAGCGACTGCCGGGCGCCATTCGCTCAGTGCAACGGACACTGGCAAAAGTGCGCGCGTTCGGGAGCAAAATGGAAGCCGAAATCAATCATGAATTGCGGGTGAAAGAGCTCCATGAGCATCTTAAGCAAATTGAGGCAGCTGACGACCTCGACAAACTCTCTCCAGAGCTTAAGCGTTCATTAAAGGAACTGCAGGATGCGGCTGCGTCGGTGCAACGACCTTACGAGACGAAAAACTCACCTGACCAGAAGAGTTCCGAGGACAACCGCGAATGAGTAATGCACCCGGTTTACTCGACCATTTAGCCGAACTTCGCAGCACTCTATTACGCAGTGTCAGCGTTGTGCTGGTGATTTTCCTGAGCTTAATTTACTTCGCCCGCGACCTATACCGCTGGCTTGCTGATCCGCTCATGGCGCATTTACCTGAAGGTGCGAGCATGATCGCAACAGATGTTGGCGCGCCGTTCTTCGCCCCATTCAAATTAACTTTAGTGGTTGCGGTACTCGTTGCCATTCCATTTTTATTGCATCAGGTTTGGCGGTTCATTGCGCCCGGCTTGTATCAGCATGAGAAACGTTTAGTCGCGCCATTGCTGATAAGTAGCAGTCTGCTTTTTTATGGTGGCATTGCATTTGCGTACTATGTCGTGCTGCCGATCGCCTTCGGTTTTTTCACAACCATGGCACCGGAAGGCATTACAATTGCGACCGATATTTCGAGCTATCTTGACTTTGTTTTAAAAATCTTTTTCGCGTTCGGAATCGCTTTTGAAATACCAGTGGCAATTTTGCTGCTGTGTTGGAGTGGGGTGGTAACGCCACAACAGTTACGCGCAAAACGAGCCTATGTCATCGTTGGCGTGTTTATTGTCGGCATGTTGTTGACACCGCCCGATGTGATATCCCAAACCTTGCTTGCGATACCCATGTGGTTGCTGTTTGAGTTGGGTATTGTGCTGTCACGGTTTTATGTGCGTAAGTCACCAGAAGAGGAAACAGAATCATGAAAGCATTTCGTTTTATCGCACTGAGCCTTACAGTTTTTGGCGCCAGTGTTGCAATGTCAACGGCAGCTGCACAAGGTCGGCCAGCAGTGAACGACAACCAAAACCAAAGTTTGGCGACGCAGTTACGCGCTTGTGCCGCAATCAGCGAAAGCACTGAACGCTTACAATGCTTTGATAACCTTGCGGCGCGCGTTGACGGAGCAGAGGCAGCTGCTCGTCGGGAAGATGCATTACGCCAAGCACAAGAGCGTGCAGCGGAAGCTGAAGCCCGTGCTCGCGCAGCCGAGGCACGTGAAGCTCAACGCCGAGCTGAAGCAGAAGAACGTCAGCGCCGAGAGCCTCCGAGCGAAAAGACTTACTATGACGTGATTGAGGTTTGGCAGAATCCAGCAGGACTGCAACGCATGCGCCTAGACAATGGTCAAGTGTGGTTGCAGCGTAGCTCCGCTGATCGGGTCGAAATTCGCGAAGGCCAGCGTTACTTCATTGAGCCGGGACGGATTGGCAATAGCTTCTTCATGGGTGCTGATGGTAGTAACCGTCGCATGCGCGTTCAACAGCAGCGTTAGGCTTTCGAATGATCTGGACGGACGTTGGCGTAAACCTCACCGCAAACTCGCTGATTGACCAAGCGGGAGAAGTAGTGAGTGTGGCACAAAAGGCCAATGTCCGTCGTTTGGTGTTAATCGGCACGTCTTTAGCCACTAGCGCCCAAGCTCATGAGCTCGCACAAACCTACCCCGGCTGCGTGAGCACAGCGGGCGTGCATCCCCATGATGCCGCCGAAGTGAGTCAAAACCATCCAGATTTCATTGCGCTATTGTGTGACTTGGCGCAATCTCCGGCGGTTCGGGCAATTGGTGAATGCGGCCTAGATTACAATCGCAACTATTCACCACCAGAAATCCAACGGCAAGTGTTTGCGGCCCAACTCGAACTCGCCGTCGAGCTCCAATTACCCATTTATCTTCACGAGCGCGACGCCATTAATGACCAGCTCGATATTCTTGATCGATACCTCGACCGGTTGCCAGCAGCGGTGGCGCATTGTTTTACTGGCACAGCGTACGAGCTAGCCGCCTATCAAGAGCGTGGTTTATACATTGGTGTGACTGGGTGGGTGTGTGACGAACGCCGCGGTGCTGAGTTGCAGGCTGCAGTCCCGCATATTCATCCTGAGAAATTGCTATTGGAAACGGACGCACCGTATTTAATGCCACGCACGATACGGCCGCGACCGAAATCGCGCAATAACACGCCGGCGAATCTGCTTTGGATTGCCGAGCAAGTAGCGGCGTTGCGTGACTGTTCGCTGCCTGAGCTCGCCAAGTTAACCACCGATAACGCACAGCGTTTGTTCGGGACTTGGGAGAGTGTCAATGTTAAATAAAGCGAAACACAGTGGCCGCAATCAGATTATACTAGCCCCAAGTTTATAGTGGAGTAACAGATATGTATCCTTACGGTGA
>JAMCRH010000123.1:0-2357 GCA_023380515.1 Gammaproteobacteria bacterium
AATGGCTTGAATTTGCTTGGCCACCGTCACTAAATTCCTTGGTTAAAAAATGACGGCTGCTGAACCAGTTTTTGGCCCGCGCCGTCATCTTAGTCAAACTGAGGGCTGATTATACGTATTTCCGTGCCCGCGGTAAAATCCGCTTACTCATCAACCTGCTTAATCGCAATACTTCCTTCGCGTTCAGCTTTGGCGATGTAGTCTCGAATTTGAGCCTCGAGGTCATCAACAATATTATTATTGTCGATTCGTAATTTCTGCCGTTGGCCGTCTTTATAAAAACCGCTTTTGTTTTTTGCGCCCGCAAGGCCAATATTCGCAACCATTGCCTCGCCTGGGCCATTAACGACACAGCCAATCACCGACACATCGAGCGGCAACACCACGTCCTCGAGCCGTTGTTCCAAAGCATTCACCGTCGCAATGACATCGAACTCTTGGCGCGAACAACTTGGACAGGCAATGAAATTAATGCCGCGGCTTCGAATACGCAGTGATTTTAAAATATCAAAACCGACTTTCACTTCTTCCACTGGGTCTGCCGCTAATGACACTCGCAAGGTATCGCCGATACCTTCGCTAAGTAACATGCCTAAACCAATGGCTGATTTAACTGATCCGGCACGTGCACCACCGGCTTCGGTAATGCCTAAATGCAATGGTTGTTCGATTTGCTGTGACAACAAGCGATAAGCATCAACGGCCAAAAACACGTCCGAGGCTTTGACGCTGACTTTAAAGTTTTGGAAATCGAAACGGTCGAGAATATCAACATGACGCATCGCCGACTCGACTAACGCCGCACCAGTTGGCTCGCCATATTTTTCCTGAATATCTTTTTCTAGAGAGCCTGCATTGACGCCGATGCGAATCGGAATGTTGCGATCTTTCGCTGCATCGACCACCGCACGAATACGGTCCTCGTGGCCAATGTTGCCTGGGTTAATCCGCAAACAGTCGACGCCATACTCTGCCACTTTCAGGGCAATACGATAATCAAAATGAATATCGGCCACCAATGGCACCGACACTTGCTGCTTAATTAGTTTAAATGCTTCAGCGGCGTCCATGGTCGGCACTGACACCCGCACAATGTCCGCTCCAGCCGCTACAATGCGTTCAATTTGCGCAACCGTCGCGGCCACGTCCGTGGTTAAAGTATTGGTCATTGATTGCACAGCAATTGGGGCGCCATCACCAATAGGAACTTGGCCGACATAGATACGACGAGTTTTTTTGCGAACGATTGGGGATGGGTGGGTCATGGTTCTACTGCTCTAAAGGAAAATGGGTTCAACCAAACGTTACTCTGCCGGAAGCTGAAAGCGCGCTACACGGCCGCCACTATATTGACTTAAATCGATTTTCTGACCACGGAAATAGACATCGACGACGCTTGGTGCACCCAAGGTTAATTGATAAGGCGCCGCGCTATTTAAGGGCATCACATGGTCCGTTACTTTGACGCCGAAGGCGATTGACTCACCATCCGCGTCTTGAATATTTACCCAACTGTCGCCACGAAACACTAACACCAGCTCATTGTTGCTAATCACCGCGTCTAGAGAATCGGCATTGTCGCTTGTTTGCTGACTTTGTTGCTGACTTTGTTGCAGGCTTGTTGGTTGGCTTTGTTGCTCGCGCGCAGCAGGCTCACGTGGTGCTGCAGTTTGCTCAGTCAGTGCTTGCTCGGCACTTTGCTGAACAGTCTGCTGCAATTGCTCGGCGTTCAAGGTGGCGGTTGACCGCTCCCCAGTCGGGACTGCTGCTTGATTAATTGCCGCCGTTTCTTCAGATACTGCGCCCGCTTCAACAGCACTAGCAACCCCGCTATCAATATCTCCGCGCAAGTCACTACCACCAACGTCTTGACCCCACTCACTGTCCGCACTGTTATAGCTTTCCGCATCTGGGTTAGCTGTTACCGTACTCGCTGATTGTTGCGTTTGTGCTGGGGTGGTCACGCTTTGGCTATTGCCATTCTTGTCGTCAACGAACTGTTGCCAAACAAAAACTGCAACTGAAGCAATTAACAACAACACGATAATCCAAGTGATCATCATCAGCCGGCTGTCTTGCGTTTCAATACTGGTTTTCCGCGAGAAACTCTGCATTGTGCTTGATTCCGGCTCTTCCGAGCCGCGAGTCCGCTTGTAAGCGTCCATAATTTCCGCTTCAGGAATTTGCACCAGCTTCGCATAGGCTCGCAAGTAGCCGCGCACGTATGTGCCACTCGCTTGACCGTCAAGCTTGTCTGCTTCCAGCTCATGAATGAGTTGTTGGCGCAAGCGCAAACGGTCAGCAACTTGCAGCACTGACAAGCCGGCCGCCTCACGCGCAGCTTTCAATAGCTCACC
>JAMCRH010000123.1:2367-4129 GCA_023380515.1 Gammaproteobacteria bacterium
CCTGTGTCGTCGTTTAATTGAGTCATGGTTGCCTGAGATAAAGTTCGCTAATGCTTTCCATCGCAAAAAAGAAAGACTCCAGAGCTAACCGACCATATTTACCTTAATCGGTTCCCCAGATTTTTGTTTTTGTTGTCGTTTCAGTAACCGTTTGGTGCGGTCGACAACGTCGCCAACCAATTGTCCGCAAGCCGCGTCAATATCATCACCTCGGGTTTTCCTTACGATAACGGTATATCCGTAATCCATCAACACTTTTGAGAAACGATCAATCCGAGAGTTACTAGAACGACCGTAATCTGACCCCGGGAATGGATTAAACGGAATCAAATTAATCTTGCTCGGCGTGTCTTTTAAGACCTTCGCCAGCTGGTGCGCTTGGTCCGTTGAATCATTGATGTGGTCTAACATCACGTACTCAACCGTCACTTTTGACTGCGCTTTCGAGTTTTCAACATAGCGCCGAGACGACGCCAAAAACTCTTCAATTGGGTATTTTTTATTAATCGGTACAATTTCGTCACGTAACTCATTCGTTGGCGCATGCAATGAAATAGCTAAGGCAACGTCAATTTGGTCACGCAATTTGTCGAGCGCTGGTACCACACCTGAAGTACTTAGCGTGACGCGACGCTTTGACAAACCAAAACCGTAGTCTTCCATCATCAGCTCCATCGCTGGAACGACGTTCTTCACGTTCAGCAATGGTTCACCCATACCCATCATGACAACGTTGGTCACTGCTTTGACGTTAGTTTCACCGAATGGCCCCAGTAACTTATTCACCCGCCAAACCTGACCGATAATTTCTGACACCGTCAAGTTGCGGTTAAAGCCTTGTTGTCCCGTCGAGCAGAACGTACATTCAAGTGCACAGCCAACCTGTGAACTAACACACAGCGTTGCCCGGTCATCTTCAGGAATCCAAACCGACTCAACTTCTTGACCGTCTGCAAGTTCCATCGCGAACTTGATGGTACCATCGGCAGATTGCTGTTGACTGGGTTTTAATGACCGGCGCTTTCACTTCGGCAATTTCTTTTAACTTCGAGCGCAAGGCTTTGTTGAGGTTCGTCATTTCATCGAAGTCATCGATGCAATAATGATACAACCATTTCATCACCTGATCCGCACGAAACGGCTTCTCGCCCAAGTCAGCAAAGAAGTCTTTTATCCCCTGCCGATTTAAGTCGAGTAAATTAATCTTTTTGGTTTCGGTTGTCATACTGGCGACCTCATACTTACCTTTTTCTTACACTTCTGGCAAAAAAGGGGCTGCGCGCCCCTTTTTTCTTAGCTAATTAAAGCTTCAATGCAGTTTGCTAATGCATGATTATAGCGCTTAAGCGCTAAAAAATCGCTTAGCGAGTACGTGCACACACTTCTTCGTCAGAGAAGAAGTAAGCGATTTCACGCGCTGCCGACTCAACTGCGTCAGAACCGTGTACCGCGTTCTCGTCGATAGTCTCAGCGAAGTCTGCACGTAAAGTACCTGCAGCAGCTTCTTGTGGGTTAGTTGCACCCATGATTTCACGGTTCTTACGAACAGCGTCTTCGCCTTCTAGAGCCATCACAACGATAGGACCAGAAGTCATAAATTCAACAAGTGCAGCGAAGAAAGGACGCTCTTTGTGTTCAGCGTAGAAACCTTCAGCTTGCTCTTTGCTCAAGTGCATCATTTTCTGACCAACGATGCGCAAACCTGCAGTTTCAAAGCGGTTTACGATTGCGCCGATCACGTTTTTCGCGACCGCGTCAGGCT
>JAMCRH010000124.1 GCA_023380515.1 Gammaproteobacteria bacterium
AGAGGGGGAGGTATGCGTTCGCGGTGATATCGTCATGAAGGGGTATTGGCAGAACCCTGCTGCAAATCGGGAAACACTACGCAATGGGTGGCTACGTACAGGCGATATAGGTCATCTCGATAAGCATGGTTTCCTGTATCTAACCGATCGATTGAAAGATGTGATTATTAGTGGTGGCACCAATATTTATCCACGTGAAGTGGAAGAAGTATTACTGCAATTCCCGGGGGTTAAGGAAGTTTCTGTCGTAGGCCAATACGATGCTGAATGGGGTGAGGTGGTGGTGGCCTTTATTGCAGGTGCCTACTCTCTTAAGGCCACTGAGCTTGATCACTTTTGCCTGACCAAAATGGCACGCTTTAAACGACCCAAGGCGTACCATTTCGTTAATGAATTGCCGAAGAACGCGTATGGCAAAATCCTTAAAACTGAGCTGCGAGCGCAGCTCATTAACGCGCCTTGTTAGGAGATCGTTTTATGCGTAGCTATATCATTGGAACCGGTGGCCATACCCGCTTCGGTAAGCTTGATGCATCACTGGAAGCGTTAATTGGTGAGGTGGCCATTGAGGCGTTGGCGTCTGCTCAGATGGAAGCAAAAGATATTGATGCTGTGTATGTCGGTAACTTTAATAGTGGTATGTGCGACCAGGAGTTTCCGGCATCTTTAGTGTTGAATGCATTGCCTGAAATGCGCTTTAAGCCGACGACACGGGTCGAGAATGCGTGTGCAAGTGGTTCTGCAGCACTGCATCAGGCGATTAATCTTATCGAGGGTGGTTTGGCGCGGAATGTCTTGGTCATCGGCGCTGAAAAAATGACCGATGCTGATGCTGCACGCATTGGAAAGGGATTATTGGGCGCTAGTTATCAACCTGAGACAAAGCATCAACGCTCAGGTTTTGCGGGGGTATTTGCTGAAGTTGCAAGCCAATACTTTGAGGTTAATGGCGACCAGTCTGAGGCATTGGCTCGCATTGCAGCTAAAAACCATGCCAATGGTATTCATAACCCCTATGCGCAATTACAGAAAGATGTGGGGGTTGAGTTCTGTTTGTCGGTTTCGGAAAAAAATCCCATAGTCGCTGGGCCTTTAAAGCGCACAGATTGCTCTCCCGTTTCTGACGGTGCGGCGGCTGTTGTGATTTCAAACCAGGATGTGGCAAATGCTGCGTCTCAAAAGGTGCGGTTTTTAGCGCGCACGCAAGTGACTGACTTTATGCCGATGCGACAACGTATCCCATTGGTTTTTGATGGTGTCACCAAAGCGTGGAAGAACGTATTAAATGAAGCTAATGTAACCCTTGATTCACTTTCGTTCGCGGAAGTACACGACTGTTTCACTATTGCTGAACTGATGATTTATGAAAGCATGGGGCTAACGCCTTTTGGACAGGGTGCGACCGCGATCAATGAAGGCTGGGTAATGAAAGACGGCCGCTTGCCGGTTAACCCTTCTGGTGGTTTAAAAGCTAAAGGACATCCCGTAGGAGCGACAGGCGTTTCCATGCATGTGATGGCTGCTCGGCAATTGTTAAATGCGGCAGGTGGCTGCCAGATTGATGATGCGCACACCGGGGCGGTCTTTAATATGGGTGGGTTAGCCGTTGCTAACTATGCAAGTCTTTTACAGCGCGTCGATTGATTTTGGAGAGTAAATAAAATGACGACAATAACAAATAAAACGTCTAAAAGTATCATGGTGACTGGGGCGTTAGGGGGCATTGGTTTTGCCATTTGCCAACAATTTGCACGCCATGGTTTTCAGATCATTGCCCATGATATCAAAGAGAGAGATGACGCTGATGTGGGTCAGTTCTTGGAAAAAATGCATATTGCTGGCGCCACGTCAGCGCACTATTTTCAAGCTGATTTAAAACAACTCTCTGCTATAGATGAGCTATTTGCTGCCCTTCGTGAAGAGGGGATTAGCGTCGATATTCTGGTGAATAACGCAGGTATTCAAAAAACAGCCCCTATTCGTGAGTTTGATGCGACGTCATGGTCAGATATTCTGGCCATCAACTTAACCGCTGTTTATCGCTGCATCCAACATGCAGTAGAAGATATGCGCATTGCTGGTTGGGGGCGTATTATCAATCTTTCTTCCGTTCATGGCTTGGTTGGCTCTGCCAATAAAGCGGCCTATGTAGCCGCAAAACACGGTGTTGTGGGTCTGACGAAGGTCATTGCGTTAGAAACGGCAGCGCAGAACATTACAGTTAACGCGATTGCTCCAGGTTGGACCGATACCCCTATCTTACGTCCTCAGATTGAACAGCGTATGGCCTTGCTGAATAGTACCCGTGATGCAGCAATTCAGCATTTAGTCGCGGAGAAACAGCCGACGGGTCAGTTGGTGCCACCTGAACATGTGGCTTCTTTAATCCACTACCTTGCCGGTGATCATGCCGCTCATATAACGGGTACTACGCTGCCTATAGATGGTGGATGGACGTGCCAGTAAATAGTGCTTAAACAATAACAACGGCGGTAATCAGCGATGAATGCAATGGTGCTGGGTAGCGATCTCCTTCAGGTGGCTTTTGAGCATGCACCTTGTGCAATAGTGGTGACTAAAAATCGTCGAGTATTGGAGTGCAACCATGCTTTTTGCGACCTCTTTGGTTATGAAAGGAAAAAGCTGATCGGACAGTTGATGCTGAAACTATACCAATTAGTCCAATACAAAACTTTGGATTTATGGCGGCTCTCCCACTCTTGCTGCAGCGGTTCATAGCGCTCATATACGTCACGACAAACCTTT
>JAMCRH010000125.1 GCA_023380515.1 Gammaproteobacteria bacterium
CACACCGCATCCAGCATAATTTGAATGTGTTTGGCCGTCATAATTATGATGATGGTGCATTGCTTGGGGCGGCTGAAGAGTTGGTTGAAAATGAACATTTACTTGCTCATCTTTCAGAGTGCATATTGGATCTCGATTTGGGGTTATCAAGCGTTACTATACGCAAGGAAAAATTCTTTGACTCTGAGTCAGGCGAAGAGAAGGAGGTGGCAATTCCATATGGTGTGCACGAGTCAAAAAAAGGAAGTTTTGAATTACGCTTTATGGAGGAATCAAGTGGGACTAAGTCTGCATTCGTACTCTTAGCTCGGATTTTGCCCGTGTTAGATCAGGGCGGTATCGCAGTGATCGATGAGATCGACAACGATCTACATCCGCATATGCTGCCCCATTTGCTAGATTTATTCAAACATAAAGAAACAAATCCTCATGATGCTCAAATAATTTTTAGTTGTCATACGCCTGAAATTCTTAACTTATTACAGAAACACCAAGTTTATTTAGTGGAGAAAGAAAATTTAGAGAGTGATGCATGGCGACTCGACGAAGTCATAGGCCTTCGTGCAGATGATAATCTTTACGCTAAATATATGGCTGGCGCACTTGAAGCAGTGCCAAATTTATAGATAGGGAGTATCACAATGGCCAGACGCAATAGGAAAGTGCGCCATGTAAGGTTAGCAACGCTGCTGGTGGTGGGAGAGGGGCCTGCCGAAAAAGCCTTCGTCAACCACCTAAAAGGCATGTATAGCCGAGATACTGGACAGAAAGTGACGGTTGAAGCTGGAGACGGCGGGTCTCCAAGTACCATGGTTAAAAACCTTATCAGGAAACATAGCCACGCAGACTTTGACCGTCGTTTCTTAATGATCGATGAAGATATTCCGGTCCCTGCGAGTGTGCATGCGAGCGCGAAACAGGCTAAAATTGAGATTATATTGTCTACCCCAGTTTGTCTTGAAGGCATGCTTCTGGAAGTACTGAACCAGCGAGTTGCGGAAGGGAGCTCGGCCAGTGATTGCAAAGCCTTACTTCATCCCCAACTCTCAGGTTCACCAACGCGAAGCAAATCTTATCGAGAGTTGTTTCCTGAGCCCGTGATCAATCAATCTGGAAAACATCAGATAATTAAGTTACGAGCGTTGTTGCGAAATGAGCTTTGACGGGGCAACATCCGTTACGATTTCACATAACGGTAAAGAAGAGAGTGTAAAAATATCTGTGTTAATGGCATTTTTATCGACTCCTTAGAAGGATATCAGAATGCCAATATCAGACAAACTTATCGACCAGTTGCGTGGCGAGCGGCCTAGAAACGCGAGGATCGTCACCGTATACCCCAACATCTAACCTTTCACTGTCAATACTGCTAACAACATAATTTGCCCTGTAAAAAGGCAATTAGTTACATAAATAAGTAAGAAATATTCTATATCGGCACTTAAGTGATATTTTGGCTTGCAAAATGTTATTTATGTGCAAATATATGGCTATTACGTACTTGAATGTAACTAGAGTGCTTTTTATGAGTCAGTCCATACATACCAACGAGCATGTTCAACGAGCCTTAGAACAGTTAGCAACGGCGGTGCAGGAGGCGGTTCAACAAAGTCGACCGCCTGCGGACACGCCGATTACGCCCATTGAGTCGGTGTCTGAGCTGGTCGAGGCATACCGCAAAGAACATGGCTTGAGTAAAGGTGATTTCACCTTAATGGCGGGTGTCACACCGCATACGATGCGCCGCTTTGAGAATGATCCTACATCAATGCGCGTCGATACCCTGATGAGTATTTTGCAGTCGTTTGGGATGACACTATACGCGGGGCCTATCGATGGATAAGGTGAAGCGCGAGCGAGTTGGGCTGGTGTGGGCCAATGGCCGGCTTGCCGGTACCTTGCGTGAAATAACCGATGGCTTGCGCTTTGAATATCAGTTTCAATACGACCGTGATTACCTGAAAGACGGATTCCCAATAGGTCATCACTTTCCGCTCAATCAAGCGCCATTTATTTCGGACGTGTTGCCGCCATTTTTCGAAAACCTGACCAGTGAAGGTTGGGTACGCCGTTATCAAAGTGCCAAAGCTCGAACCGACAAACAAGACTCCTTTGGGTTATTGCTGGCAAACGGGCGCGATTTGATTGGCGCTATCAGCGTTACCCCTCAAATGGAGGAGGCGTGATGGGCATTTGCCTTGGAACACTAAAGCCAACCGCCGACACCCAACTGACCGAAGGTTTTAGTAAGCGTTTCACGAAAGCCATGTTTGGGCTGAGATCCATGCCCGCTGGTGGTCTAAGTATCGCAATGACCGCCAGTGAATTTGACCGTGAAGCGGGCCCCTACCTCGAAGGCCAGTCCATCTCTGGGGTGCAGCGCAAGGTGATGGTTCGGCGGGAGGGTAGTAGACTGGTACCAGCTCATGGCGATGGTGACTACATATTGAAGCCAATGCCACCGGGTATTGAATACTTACCTGCCAATGAGCACGCCATTATGAACCTTGCGCGAGCAGTGGGCCTGCACGTGGCCGATTGTGCGGTGATACCGTTTGCGGACAGTGAACTTGGGTACATTACCAAGCGATTTGATAAGCTTGCCGACGGGCAGCGCCTATTTATTGAGGATGCGGCCTCACTTTGTCAGGCGCACTCATCGAACAAGGGCGACCCTAACATGTGGTCTTATGAATTGGCAATTCGCACCATGTATGAGGCTGCGGGTCAGAAGAAACCGATTATCATGAAAGGGCTGCAGCAGGTGCTGTTTGCATACTTAGTCGGTCATAACGCCATGAGGTCATAAAGCATACAATCTTGCCGATTATCTAACTCTATCGCTCACCGAAGCGGAGCGGGAGGGGCAGTTTACGGCAGCCTATGAGCATTTTGGTTATTACACCAAACAGGACTTTATTGGTCTTGGTCAAACTCTGGGGCTAAATGAAAGGGCAGCTACGGCGTTTGTAACATCATTGACGGCTAAGGTTGAGAAGTACGTTAAAGCTATTATTCAAGCCTCATTAATGCCGCCGTCAATGCAGGCAACTATCATCGATGGGGTAGAGGGTAGAATTGCCTGTTTGCGGCGTACATTTTAAACAAAAGGCCACAAATTTGTGGCCTTTAACCATACCGAGAGCCGAAAATTCTACGTTGAGCCTATCTTACTTGATTTCAGTGAAGCGCAAGTAAGGGCGCAACTCGTCCCAGTCTTGTGGGAACAGTTTAGCGGCTTGTTCGTTGCTAACCGTAGGCTTAATAATCACTTTATCGCCTGGGCGCCAATCTGCCGGGCACCAACACAGGTTCCGCATCATTGAATAAGTGACAACCTAAAGGAAATTTTATGAACCCATGGGACGAGCGTTACAATAAAGACGACTTTCATTATGGTGTTGAGCCGAATGATTTTTTAAAAGCGCATGCCACCACATTGGTAAGTGCGCAAAACCCGCCACATATTCTTTGCCTTGCTGACGGTGAGGGGCGCAATAGCGTGTTTCTTGCGTCACTTGGGGCGCATGTCACTGCGGTGGACATATCTGCTGTTGGCCTTAACAAAGCACAGCGATTAGCCGCTGACAGCGGCGTGCGTATTCAAACCGAGGTGGCAGACTTAAGCCAGGCTGAGCTGCCGGAGTCGGCTTACGACGGCATTGTGATGATATTTTGCCATTTGCCTGCCGCCCAGCGACCGCACTTATATCAGCAAATTGACCACGCACTAAAGCCCGGAGCATGGCTTTTAGCCGAGTGTTACACCAAAGACCAGTTAGGGCGCGGCACGGGTGGTCCACCACACCAAGATTTAATGGTAAGCTTGGACGAATTGCAGGTGGCCTTTCCTCACTATGACGTGACTTTGGGTCAGGAAATTGTGCGTGATATTCAAGAAGGTGAAGGCCATACGGGGCCGGGCGCTGTGTGCCAGTACTTGGGTTCTAAGCCGCAAGCGCGAGACCGTATTTATCAGGTATCCAGCACGCGCTCGAAAGCCAGCCGCCGCCTGCGTTATGTTGAGAGCTCAGCGCCAGAGGTCGGTGAATGTAAGTTCTGTATAGGGTCGCTGGCGGATAAAGAATAGATCGGCACGCACAATGCTTGGCGATGTTTAACGAGGGATCGTGATGAAAAAGACGTTAGTGGTAGGCGTTGTGTTGGTCGTGGCGGTTGCAGGCATATTGTGGGGTTTGTCGCCAGACAAGTCGCTAAAGGTGCATCAGCCGCAGCCAGTCCAAGCTGAGGACCACCCACAGCCCTCTACCAGCCCACCGCAGCGTCAGCCACGTCAACAGTCTACGAGTGTCGGGCTTCAAGTTCCTCAGGACGTCAACTTCAGTGTCTGCGAGTCATTTATTCAAACCCATGATGAGCGACGTAACCGCTGGTTGCGGGACAATTACCAGAGTTGGGCGCGCTATATCGGTCATGATTATACGCTTGATGACCTCACCTTAGTGGTTGAACACTTCTTACATGCCAATTTCGCAGACACTTTTCGAGTCAATTACTTACGACGCCAAACTGAGCTTGGACAAGAGCTGCAAGCGGTGCAAACGGAGTTCGAACGTCAGTACCCAGAGGCACGCGACCTTGGGGTGCGAATGGCGATGGCATCGCCGCCTTCTTCTGGTTATCAAGATTTCACTACTATGTTACCCGCCGCGCGCCAGGATTTGATTGCTAGCCAGCGCCCGATGATTGAAGATATCGCTTATTTCATGGAGCAGTCGGAAGTCACCGACGATGAACTGGTTGCGATGCTAGCGCGGGTGGATGATGTCAACCGCGTGGTTCATTATCATCGAAATTCGATTGTTTCCGTATTCGACCATGCTGTTATTAATGGACGTATGGCGGTCTTACAAGCACTGCTTGATCAAGGTATGCGCCCGACCAACGACTTTTACTTAGGCTCAAGTATGGAGCACGCTCTCGCGTCGTTAGATGCGGCACCCAGACGCGACCAATTGTCAGATGCTGAGTGTTGTAGACATGAATCGAATGCGGCTGACATCGTCGCGCTGATACAACAGTACGACTCATCGGTGAGGTTCGAGGAGCACAACGCTGATGGTGTGCAAGGGTTTTTCCCACGTAATTATTTCCAGTTCAATGCCGAGACCCTTGCTCGTCTTGAACAAGACTATGGTCTTGATATCCGCGGCATAGAATCGAGGGCAATACCAAGTATTTCGCCTTCGCATCCATTAATTCAGAGCCTCTCCGCTGAACTGAATGCTCATTTGAATGCTGACGTCAGCCCAGAAGATATGGAGAGTAGAATTGCTGAGTGTCGCCAATTTATAACTAAATTTCACCAAGCTTGGCAGCCCAAATCGGGTGGTGATGTGATGAACCAAATGCTTGAAAAATACCCCGATGACCCTCACCGGGTCGAGGCGGAATTAGCGCAAGTTGACCCGGCACTCGTGGACAGTTTTCGCGCACGCCAACTCGCGGGCGCTACGGTGTCTTTGGCATTCCAGCCTGAGTGGCGCGAGATAGAAGTCGCGCTGGGGCAAAGAAACGCGGAACC
Organism: Gammaproteobacteria bacterium; assembly: GCA_023380515.1. Next base: position 5,546 of record JAMCRH010000125.1, read on the forward strand.
TGCGATTAACTTTATACTAAGTTTAGAAGCAGCTGACGATGTAAAAACCGAATTAGCCGTTGAGGTCATCAGATGGAACCGTGGTAGCGCAATTTCAGCAGCGATGGAAGCCGGTATTTTACCACCTAAACCCGAGTACTTTTTGCTGGACAAATATGGCCACTTTAGAAGTGCACAACATATTGATGTGCTTGAGCGAGGTGGGCTTGATCTACGCGGCGAAGATTCTTGGGGGCGAACTGCACTGCACTACGCAGTGCGCGATGGTAGTCTGGATGCAGTCAACTATTTAGTGGCTGAGGGTTTTCCATTTGGCGGTAGAGGCCTGAACCAAGATCCACTGCACGCGGCCCTCAACCCCAGCAACAGACGTTTACCGATTCAAACCATGGAGCCCATTGTACGTGAGCTCATGACTTACCAGCCGGAGGTGGATATATTCCACCATCACCGCCTAGCGGTGATGCAGCTTAAGTATCCCGACGTTTATCAAGCGCTGGTGGCAGATTTTCCAGAGCTGGAAGTGCCAGAGGGCACAGAATTAATGCCAGTTCGATTGTAACGTCAGTATTTGGTCGTCGCTGCAGGTTAGAAATAGCGCTTATACGAGACCCCGAAGCTTTGGTCACTCGGGGCGTTTTGACAACGTTAGCACCAGTAACAAAGTATATAATGGGAGCCAGAGTTTGATACCAGCCAATCATGCAACGTGTATATGCGCATTGATCGCAATTGGCTTTGGGCTCGTCAGCGCCCCAGTGCAGGCGTCGCAAGTGGCGCAAGATCGCCCGGTTCAAACGCTGTGCCGCTCTCAGGTGGCATGGCATATCGCTGACATTGACCCACGGTTTAATTTGAGCCGTGTAGCGCTCACTGACACCATGACCGCGGCGACTCAGCTATGGAATCAAGCGGCAGAGACACCTTTATTTGTACGCACTCGCGATCAAGGTATTGCGGTTTCGCTGATATTTGATCACCGCCAAGCGCTGTATGACCAACTGCGTGAGATGTTCGACCAAGCCGAGCAATTGCGCAAAGATATTGCACAAGCGGATCAAGACCTTGCGGTATTGAATGCTGAAATTGATGAACTGAACACACGGATTGATAGTGAGAACCAGCAGCTACAAGCGCTACAACAAGACTTTGAGGCTCTGCGCGATCGTCATGCCAATCGGCGCGGTCAAGTGCCATCGAGCGTGATGCCTAAATTGCAGACTTTGCAGGCCGCTTCACAAGAGATTCATGAGCAGCTTCAGAACCGTATTCGCGAGGCGGAGCGGGTACGTTATCGATTCAACATCCATGTTGCCGAGCGCAACCTGGTGGCTGAGCAATACACCAGCTTGGTGAATGACCTTAATCGGCGCTCTGCGGCACAAGGGGCCGATACCAATGTCGGCGAGCATGGTATTTTTATTCGCCAACGTGGTCGCAATGTTGAAGTCGCTGAAGAGCAAATTCATGTGTTTCGAGTCAGCAGTCAGGAAGCCTTGTTAACCATCCTGGCGCATGAACTTGGTCATGCCATTGGTATCAACCATTTACCTCAGCCTGATGCGATTATGACCGCGCGTCTAGAAAGCCAGTTGGGGCAGTTATTACCACAGTATTTAAGTAACGCCGACAAGCGAGCCCTGCGCGTGGTGTGCCAAA
>JAMCRH010000126.1 GCA_023380515.1 Gammaproteobacteria bacterium
TTCTGAGCCTACACCCATTTGGCTTACTGATGCTTGGTTCCCACTACCTAACTGAGATACGTCAGCAAACTCACCCATACCTAACTGAGCAACAGCGGCGGTGTTAACGTCACCAGACTGAGCAATATAGGCGTCATTCATCATGCCCGCTTGCACCACGTCAGCAAAGTTCAGGTCACCAGTCGCAACAATCACTGCACCGTTTGCAGCCGCCCATTGCTCAATAGACGCAAAGTTACCGTCTCCGGTTACCAAAATAGTGGCGTCGTTGGCGCCGCCCGCTAACTGAGCGATAATCGCGGTGTTACTGTCACCCGTTAGTTCAGCTAATGCATCGTTACCTGCACTTAATAGCTGCTCAATTGAGGTAAAGTTGAATGAACCAAACTGTGAAGAATCCGCACGGTTTAACATCGCGCCTTGCTGAATCGAGGTTTCGTTCTCATCACCAATTTGCTGTGCCCAGGCATCATTACCCATGCTCAACATGAAGAAATTCATGCCACCACTTTGGTCAATCAGTAATAAGTTAGCGGTGCCTTGCTGGTCACCCCAAGCAGACAAGTTACTACCACTTTGAGTGACTGTCGCACTGTTCTGGACACCTGATTGAGTCAGCTGAGCGTCATTGTTTGAGGCCATTGCAGTACCTGAAAGCGCAAGCGCTACAGATAAAGCTAAAATTGATTTTGTTGTTTTCATTGTAAGCATCTGCCATAACAGTGCTGCAACCCCAAACCCCCGGTGCTAGCAGCGTATAGTTACCCAATACTGCGTTTATCACACCGCTTAGTGTGGGCGACAAATTCAGCGGTAACAATCGTATTTAAGGGTTAATACGCCAACAGTGAATATACATAAAAATCATTTAAATCAACAAGATAAAACAAAATCGATAGATTTAAGATGCCAATGAACTAGGTCAAAACGGTGATATTTCGGTGATCTTTTTTATAAAAAAAGCTGCAACAAAGCAGCTTTTCAATCGTGGTTGGAAATCTTATGCGCGCCAGAAACCGCGCTCTTGTCCTTTTTCAATTAATTCAACTAATGCTGCTTCCATAGCACGCTGCACCGAGTGCTGAACCGGTTCGTTCATCGAAAAGCCACCTTCTGCCTCAAGTAAACGATTCAAAGAAACATAACGGAATAAACCAGCGCGTAGCTCCATTGAAAACACCTTCTTAGTGGCTGACACTGAAATCAGTACTTGCCCCGTATGCACATCCACCGCACGCAAATACACGCTGACCTGGTCTTCTCGGTACAATTCTGACGCGCCAATACCGAAATATTCCATCCCGATACCGCCCGTAGTCACATTGGTGTCATAAGCGATGATGCCACCTTCAAGTAATAACCGAGCTTCGCGCAGTGGCGGTAATTCCTGGCCATTACGAGCTGAATTATGAATTTGACGCTCAGTCAACAAGTTCTGCAAGTTTTCGCGCTCTAACGGCGAAAACCAGCCAGAATCAAGCAGCAGCTGCATCATCATCGAGGTACCACCTTGAGTAACTGCGGTAGAGAAACTCGACACATTGGCTTGCGGCTTATACTGGCCCGTTTGGTCACGAAACGCATATACAGTCACTGGAATTGGTGAGCTTGGCCGTGGTTGCTCACGCAAGTATTCCATCGTTGAACTACGCTGATCTATCGACGCCGGTTCGATATTCATATGGGTTGGCTTGGGCACCATGGAGCAACCAGAAATGACTAGGCTGGTCAGCGCTACGACTAAGATTTTACGCATGTTAGCCTCCCCATCCTGGCATCGTGATGACCGTCAATTCACCACTTGCGTTATTGGTGATATACACCAGCACACTGCCATCTGGCTGACCAATGACTTCGACCGTGTACTCACCTGTGTCATAAATACCTTCAACAAGCTCTCCATCGGCAATGCGACGAGTTAACGAGTTGATGATGTTGCGTTCCAATTGCTCTTGGAAGCGCTGTACAAATGAACGCTGGCTGGTATCAGCACGGTGTGCATTCTGGCTTTGTGCCTTTTGCAATAAAAACGAGCCATTCAACGGGTTACCGCCAAAACTGGGGTTGATAGGTTCATACACTAACTGTGTTGCCATCACAGGCTTCGACATGCATGCTGCAGCGATGACCACGGTTATGGCAGATGCTTTGAATAGGGTTTTCATATGCTCACCTTATTGTAATTTTTCTAAAATTGAGTCGGCAGCACTGCGCGCTTTGATGTCTATCACTCTATCTAAACTGATAAGAATGGCTTGCTCTGCAACTTTCTTAACATCTGAATGCCGACGCCCAAAATAGGTTTGAAAGATAGTTTGCTGGTCTAGCTCTACCCATAGACGAGTTCCTGCCTGAGGAAACACCTGCTCGTGAATGACAACGGTAAGGCCTTCGGTGTCTGGAATGTCACGCCAGTACCCGGTGTAGTAAAAGAAGAAATCTTTGCCGAAGCGTGTAATGGTGCGATCCAGCACTAAACCACTTAACTCGATTTGTTGATCATTGGCGGCACCTCGCCGTACCGGAATATCTGGTAAGGTTAAGCCTGACACCGTTGACTCGTGCGCCGATTCCTGACTGGTAGACGCATGCGCCTGACCAGCGCAACACATCAGCACACTGCACACCAGGCATATAGCCATAGCGTGCGCGGTTAATTGCGGTAAAGTGCGGCTACACATCGCTTGGCCTAATATTGTGTCACGGACATCGTCATGTGCGAGCCGTACTGTGCGATAGACGCCATCGAGCTTTGACCAACTTGATGAATATGCACGGTGTTGTAATGCCCTTCTTGGTGAATAAAGGCACTATTGTCGTTACCAACTTGGCTACCCATAATTTGATTAAAACTGCCAATTTGAGTGGCTTCAATCTGGTTGCCGACACCCACTTGCGATATGTGCATGTGGTTGGCATAGCCAGACTGTGTTAACACAGCATTTTGCGCATAGCCATTTTGCTCAAGGCGCAACGTATGCCCCTGTCCAGAAGGTGCCGACATTGACTGTAATGACGACATTTGTGAGTATTCAACAAGGCCTGCAAGACCAACTGGTAACTCTTGAGCCGCCACGCTGGGGGTCAACAAATAGGCTGCAGTACCGAGACTGAGCAAGCTTGCTAACCATGTATATTTTTTGACAGCCATAATGGATTCCTTTGGAATATCCGTGCTAGTGGTACTACATTAGCTGTTTGGCGCTGGGTAACAATCGTATTATCGGGCTATTTTTAGCACCCAGAGAACGACCTCATAAGCACCTTAAGCCCTATAAAAACAATAATTTAAAGTATTTTTGACGGCGTTATCTAAGCCGATACTTGTAGTACCTTTATCGTACTTACCCATGGGCAAGCAGAAAGAAAAAGCAAAAAAAAACCACCGCATAAATCGGTGGTTTTTTTCAACAAACTCAACTTAGTTGGTTTGGCTAACGATAGCCGTGTTGCCGTTACCTACTTGCTGAATGCTCATAGCGCTCGAGTCGCTCATTTGCTGACCCATCACAGTGTTAAATGAACCCACTTGTGAAATTGACACTGAGCCACCGTTACCACCAACTTGGAATGCTGAGCTCATACCGCCTAAACCAACGATTGAGTTCATATCACCGCTTTGTAACAACGCGATGCTGTTCATTGAACCGGTAACAAGCATGTTGACTAAGTTCAAGTCACCTTGCTGGGTTGCAGTCAGTGCAGTGTTCGACGCGCCAGCACCAAAAATGTCAGCTTCGTTGAAGTCGCCAGTTTGAGTCAGCGATGCAACGTTGTTGTCACCTTGGAATTCAACGATGGCGAAGTTGAAATCACCCGCTTGATCAGAACTGATATTGTTACCTTCACCATCCGCAGCGACGCCATTGAAGTTAAAGTCGCCGGTTGAACTGGCCGCAACCATGTTGCTATCGCCGTAAGACAAGCCGATCGCTTGGTTAAAGTCACCTTCTTGCACCAGGGTAACGTTGTGCGTATCGCCTTGGGTTTCAAACAAGGCTAAGTTATCTGAACCCGCTTGATACACGTCGATTTCGTTGAAGTCACCAACCACGCCTGAAGGACCTTCAATGACGTTGAAGTCACCACGTTGGTCTGCGAATACAACGTTATCGTCACCATTTAATGGGTCAAGTAAGAATAAGTTACTGTTACCTACTTGGAACACATCAATTACGTTCTGGTCGCCCGCGATGTCATAACCGATGAATACGTTGCCAGTACCTTCTTGGTATGAGAAGAATACGTTGTCGTCACCAGACAACCCAACCAGGCCTGATACGTTGGCATCACCGTCCTGATAAATGTCGACTAAGTTATCGCTACCGAAGCCAAATAACACCGCAGTTTCGTTACCAGAGCCGTAAGTGATGCTTGAAGCAGTGTTACGGTCGCCAGTGAATTCAAGCGTACTCCAGTTTTGGTCACCAATTTGCACTAACTCAACGGAGTTCTCATCACCTGATAAACCAACGTTACCTTCATTCAGCGCACCGTCTTGCAGCACATCAACGCTGTTGGCATCGCCCATGACAAAGACGTCAGCAACGTTGTAGAAATCATCTTGATAAATAGTGACGTCGTTGCTGTCACCCATCACAAATGAATAAGCTTCGTGCCAGGTGATGAATTGCTCAATAGAGGTAAAGTTGTCATCACCTGTTTGAGCTGACTGCGCGATTTGGAAGTTGTCGTCCTGAATCACGCTTAATTCATTTAAGTCGCCTTGTTGCTGTGCAACCGCAATATGTAAAGAACCCGCTTGGTCGATAATCGCCAAGTTGTCTTCACCTGTTTGAGTTAACTGAGTTTGGTTGCTGCTTGCGGCTGCTGCGCCAGACACTGCCAAGCTGACTGCAATCGCTAGAATACTTTTTTTACCAGAAAAGATAGACATGATTGTCCCCTTGTTGTTGTTTTAGTACTGCTCAATGAGTACAGCGGCTCGGTGCCCAAATTGCTCTACAGTAATCTGTCTGCCGTCACCATATTGCGCCAGCTGGACATGGTTATCAGTGCCCACTTGGATGATGTTTGCAGTTAGATCAAGATCGGATTGTAACGCGACAATTCGGTTGCCAGTGCCCTGTTGTAATAGATACATGTGGTTTCCATAGCCTACTTGCTCAAGCACTGATGACTGCGCTTTTTGGTCAAACGCCTGCGCATGTATTGAACCCATGGCTTCACGTTCGATGAGGCTTTTCAACGGTGCTGATAATTGCTGATTAGCCTGCACAGGAAGTGCTAGCCATAGCGTTAACAGCGCCGTTATTACCCCAGTTGCGTTTAATCTAGCCATGTTTTGCCCAGACCATTTAAGTGGAAACACGGCAGTAAGGTTATAGGCTGCTCGCATGACAACAATCGTATTATTGGGTCATTTTTTTCTAGTTCCGTTTTAGTACCCTCAACAATAAAAACACAGTAAAAACAGATGCATAAGTAGATAAACAAAAACACAACATAGCAACAGGGACTAAGAGCTTTAGGTCAATTTATCGGCATTTTTTATTTGTTAAGTTTTTTACAAATCAAAGTGTGCTAATTCTTCAGATGCGATTTTTCGCAACATAAAAACAAACCAAACATCTGAGGAAGAATTCTAATGACTAAGCTGAAAACTTTAGTCGCGGGTATATCGTTAGCCTTGTTCGCGGGCTCGGCGATAGCAGCGAACTCGCCCAGCGCCGATGACGAAAGTCTATTGGTCGTCTTTAAGCCTGCTGTATCCAAGCAAGAGCGTGAAGCACTGGTGCGTAGTGTTGGCGGTTTACTTCACGCCACCGACGAAGCGGGTCGTGACCTGCGCATGCGCCACGTAGCCGAAGGCCGGATTAACACCATTCGAGTGGCGAATGCCGCTCAGCGCGACCGCGTATTGAAACGTTTATCGCAGCATCCACTCATTGAAGTGGCAGAGCCAAACTACCGCTTAACCACTCAGGTTACTGACATTCAACCGATGAACGCACCGAACGATGAGTTCTTCGGTTTATTGTGGGGCTTGCACAACACTGGGCAAGAAGGTGGTACACCTGGCGCCGATATCAGTGCGCTAGACGCTTGGTCAATTACTCAAGGTGATCGCAATATCGTTATCGGGGTTATTGACGAAGGTATCGATTACAACCACCCAGATTTAGTCGCCAATATTTGGCACAACCCAGGCGAAATTTGCGATAACGGTATCGATGATACTGGCACAGGCGTGATTGACGACTGTCACGGCTTTGATGCAATCACAGGTTCTGGTGACCCAATGGACTTCGGTGGCCATGGTACGCACGTAGCGGGCACTATCGGCGCTGCTGCAAATAACGGTATCGGTGTTGCTGGGGTTGCATGGGATGTACAGTTAGCGGGTTGTCGCTTCTTAGGTCCAGACGGCGGCTTCACTTCTGACGCTATCGCGTGTATCGACTATTTCACCAACCTACGAGTCAATCATGGCGTGAATATCGTTGCCACCAACAACTCGTGGGGCGGCGGCGGCTTCTCACAAGCTTTACGTTCAGCCATTCAAACCCATAACGACGCAGGTATCTTATTTGTTGCTGCCGCAGGTAACAATAGTCTGAACTCAGACGTATCGCCTTCTTACCCGGGTGCATACGACTTACCAGGCATCATTAACGTTGCCAATACCAACCGCACCGATGGTTTATCTGGCACCTCAACCTATGGCGCCGTTTCCGTTGACTTAGGCGCACCAGGCTCAAGCATTGGTTCTACCTACTTAGACGGTGGCTATGTATATATGTCAGGCACCTCAATGGCTGCACCTCATGTAGCTGGCGCGGCTGCATTATTGTGGGCGATTAAACCTGATCTAAGTATCACTGAAGTCAAAGATATTTTGATGAGCTCAGGCGATTCAATTCCTGCTTTAGCTGGCCGCACCGCGTCAGGCAAGCGTCTTAACGCGTACCAAGCGTTATTAGCCGCTGACCCTGATCCTGGTTTCTCAGTGTCATTCTCACCGAGCAGCCAAGAGGTCAGTGCAGGTGACTATGCTCAATTCGATTTAACCGTTGCAAGTATTGCCGACTGGAATGGTGACGTTGCGCTTAGTATCTCTATTTCACCAGAGTTAAGCTACGACTTGTCATCTTCTGAAGTTGCTGCCGGCGAAACCGTTACGCTAACGGTATACACCGACAGTGATACGCAATGGGGCAGCTATGGCATCGAGCTGAGTGCAAGCGACACCGAAAGCGGTGAGTTTACTGGTAGCGCAAGTGCTGAGTTGATGGTATGGCCAGCTAGTCTGGTCGACTTAACCTACAGCAACAGCACCCAAGTTTCGATTCCTGACAACAACCCGAACGGCGTAACAAGCGTTATCTCGGTGGCTGATTCAGGTGTTACTTTTGGCACCGACGTGTCGGTTAATATCACTCACACGTGGCGTGGTGATTTGATTGTGCGCTTAACGTCGCCAGAAGGCACTGTTCACACGTTGCACGATCGCTCTGGCGGTAGTGCCGATGACCTTATCGACACTTGGAGCCTAAGCGCATTCAATGGCGAAAGTATCACGGGTGATTGGACGCTGTTTGTGTCAGATAATGCTGCAGCTGACGTAGGCCGCTTAAATAGCTGGGGGCTGACCTTAAGCGTTGCAAGTGATAGTGACCCAGTCCCAGGTGAACCACGCCCTGGCTTTAGCTGGACTTTAGATGGCTTAACCGCAAGCTTTAGCAATAGTAGTTCTGCGGATTATGACATTGTCAGCTACGCATGGGATTTCGGTGACGGCGCTACGTCAAGCCAAGAAAGTCCAGTTCACACCTATGCTGAGCAAGGTACTTATTCAGTATCGTTGACAGTGACTGACAGTGAAGGACAACAGGCTTCAGTCACTGAAACTTTAGTGTTGAACATCGCAACTATTGATGTAGACGTGCTAAGTGCAGTGAAACTGCGTTCAGGCTCTGCGACGGTACAAATGAACATTTCAGGTGCTGACGAGTCAGGTGCTGATGTGTACCGCGATGGTACGTTTATCGGTAACTTCAACAACGGCCGTGTTCGTGACCGCTTCACGACCTCTGCAAGTAGTGTTGAATACAACGTGTGTCCTCAACAAGGTTCGCGCGCTGGTTGTACATCAGTCACGGTACAATTCTAAGTCTCTGATTTGGGCGATTTAGATGCGCTGTGATTTAGCTCTAGGGCACCTGTTTGATCAGGTGCCTTATTTTTTGCCTTGGATTTAGCGCGGTTTATGCGCTGTCTGGCCAGTAGAGGCGCATAGATTAATCCGCCGCCAAGGTGTAATATTCGACCT
>JAMCRH010000127.1:0-1573 GCA_023380515.1 Gammaproteobacteria bacterium
TGCCGCCTGATGTTGTGTTGGAGAATGTCAATGGCTGGTCGCCGCTGATCAGGCACTGTGGTCTCACAGATATGTCAGGAGTTATGGATTGTAGCAACCCGCTACTACCTTGCGAGCATGTGAATGATGTTATTTCAAGTGTCTTGTTGACAGTTATTGTGGAAGATGATGAGTTGGTCTCTCCGCTTGCGTCAGATACGCTTAATGTGACAACATAGCTGCCCGAATGTGTGAATGTGAATTTGTTCCCGTCCCTTGTGAAGTTTTGGTTGGGGCTTACCGAATAGGAGTATGTGAAACTGCCTGTGCCGCCATTTGTATAGTTGAAGAAGTACACACCCTGATCTGCGCTGATGAGCGTACGGTTTGGTATCAGTGAAGTTTCAAGAGGCGGCGTTACCCTTACGGTTATGTTCGATGTGTTTGCGAACTCGCCTGTCTTGTCCGTTACTGTAAGCGATACGTTGTACAGTCCGCAGCCACCGCTGACTATGTCGCCATTGCCCTTGTTCGCATATGCACCAAAGCCGTAGTTCTGCCATGTCTGGCCACAGTATGCATAGTTCCAGCCCCATGCGGAGCCGTCCTGAGCGTACGAGAACGTACTGCTGGCCGTGCTTCCGAAGAAGTAACCAAGCCAGTTGAAGCCGTTTGCATTGCCTGACTGGCCGTTGCCGTAAGTGCCCTTGAGTATGTCTGATTCGGTCCCGCCGAAGTTGTACACGCTTTGCGAAGGCGATGTTGCATTGAGTGTTCCCTGGAACGTGCCCACGTATCCGCCCTCCATTCTTCCTGTTGCACCAGTAACTTCAGTTATGCCATTCTCTGGGCTTAATGCACCTGCAAATGTTGTGAACGTGCCATTATAAGTGACAACTGCAAGGAATGTGCCACTTGGTTCCTGCCATACCATAATGTGCTTCGTGTAGTTGTCTATGGCCCAATAGCCTTTGAATCCTGAATCTTCATCATTGACAACATTGTAGCTGGTATTGAGCACTAGTATTGAACCGCTTGGAACGCTTACATTTGCACTGTCTAGGAACCCTGGATAGCTTACTGCGTCGCTTCCAGAGCTTGAGAACATGAATGTGTTGTCATAGTTGGGTGTTGCAGGAGCACCGTTCACAAGATATGTCCATACATCAGATCCAGTTCCACCATTTGTAACATTAGAGAATGACACTGGCTGATCTGCACTTACGAAAATCCTGCTTGTGTTGGTAAACGAATTTATCACAAGTGGTGGAGTTACCATTATAGCGTTGGAGGACTGGTTTACTTCCCCGCTTGCATCACTTACATGAAGCGTTACAAGGTACTCGCCCGCCTTGTGGAATGTAATTGTATTTCCAGATATTGTGTAATTTACGTTTTCCGTACCGTTGTCTATAGAATAGGTGTATACGTTGCTGCCGGTGCCGCCAGTTGTCTTGTTGGTAAAGAATACTGACTGGTCGGCGCTGATGTATGTCCAATTTGCAATAAGTGTAGTCTCGAGTGGTGGGGTGACGTTTATCTGCTGTGCATCTATTGCGTTTGCGACCTCTCCGGACTGGTCAACCACACCTAG
>JAMCRH010000127.1:1583-2515 GCA_023380515.1 Gammaproteobacteria bacterium
CGTGCACTGGAACTGTTATTGTTATTGGAGTTGTTGTGGAGTTTATTTCGCCAGATTTATCAGTGACTGTCAGGTTTAGGTAATATGTTCCTGCGGTGTGGAATGTCCATATGTTGCCGCCAGTACTTGTCATGTTGCCTGCTGCAGTTCCCGAATATGTGTATACATTGCTGCCGGTGCCGCCTGATGTTGTGTTTGTAAACGTTACTGACTGGTCCGCGCTGATGTCACATCCGCTGCCAGTTTCCTGCGTGCAGGTGAATGATGTTATTTCGAGTGGTGGGGTGACGTTTATCTGCTGTGCATCTATTGCGTTTGCGACCTCTCCGGACTGGTCAACCACACCTAGTGATACAGTGTACAGCCCTGCAGTGTGGAATGATATGGAGCCGTTTGCATTTGGCGTTACCTTCTGGCCGTTTACGAAGTAGGTCCATATGTTTGACCCGGTTCCTCCTGTTGTTGTGTTTGTGAATGTTACTGACTGGTCGGCGCTGATCTTACCTGTTATGTTCTTGAATTCGGTTATTTCAAGGGTTGTGTTGACCTGTATGTCAGAGGTTGATGTGTTCACCTCCCCGCTTGCATCCGTTACTTTCAGTGTTACTGTGCACGGAGTTTCCGATGCAGTCGTAAACTGCCATACGTTGCCGTTGGTTGCGTTCTGGACAGTTCCAGTGCACGAGAACGAATATGCATATACGTTGCTGCCGGTGCCGCCTGATGTTGTGTTTGTGAACTTGACCCACTGGTCTGCGCTGATCAATGTCCTGTTCGCGTTTAGGGTTATTTCAAGAGGCTTTGTCACTGTTATTGTTATTGGAGTTGTTGTGGAGTTTATTTCGCCAGATTTATCAGTGACTGTCAGGTTTAGGTAATATGTTCCTGCGGTGTGGAATGTCCATATGTTGCCGCCAGTACTTGTCATGTTG
>JAMCRH010000128.1 GCA_023380515.1 Gammaproteobacteria bacterium
TGACGTCGGCGCCGGCTGCTTTAAGTTCAGCTGCTTTTTGACTCACGGCAAGTGTAGGCGACGGTTTGATAGCATTGACGCGTTGAGACAGCGGGTATTGTACTGAATTATCCACAAGGCACCTGTTTGGGTAAATGTTGATTTTCAAGGGGGATTTTTGTGCCCCACACTATATGTGGAATAGCAAAAAAAGTCTAGCGAGGACGATGGGGTAGTGCCGCCGTGTTCATGGCATTTTTAGGCGTTTTTGGGTATACTTGCGGCTTCTCCTGCGAAGGCTGTTAAGGAACCGTGATGTCGGCCAGTGCCCAAGAAAAATCGAAGCTTATCCTCACCGGGCCAATTGCACCGACATTGTGGTCACTCACGTGGCCAATGATCTTTGGCGTCGCCACCCTCATTAGTTTTAATGTCGTCGATACGTTTTTTATTAGTTTATTAGGCACCGACGAGTTGGCCGCCATTGGCTTTACTTTTCCGGTGACCTTTACCGTGATCAGTTTGACCATCGGCCTGGGTATTGGCACATCGGCGGTCATTGCGCGTAAACTTGGCGCCGACGATCACGAAGGTGCACGCCATGCAGGAAGTTCGGCACTCTGGTTAGCCGCTGGATTAGTGGCATTATTGGCTGCGATTGGCTTTTTCAGTTCCGACTTTATTTTTAGTCAACTCGGTGCGACCGAGAGCATTAAACCGTTAATCAACGACTACATGACGATTTGGTTTCTTGGTGCTGTGTTACTCGTCATTCCGATGATCGGAAACAGCGTGCTGCGTGCTGCAGGGGATACCAAAACACCATCCTTGATTATGGCATTGGGCGGGCTGATGAACGCCATTTTAGACCCCATTCTCATTTTTGGTTTAGGGCCAGTACCGGCGCTTGGCATTCAGGGCGCTGCCATTGCGAGTGTGGTGTCGTGGAGCGTTGGGTTTTCTGCAATTCTGTATCTATTGATTTGGCGGCGGCGCCTGATTGACCCTTTGCCGGAGAGTGTGGTTGCGTTTTGGCAACAGTCACGGCAGCTATTGGCGATTGGTTTACCGGCCGCAAGTGCGAATATGATGACGCCATTGGCGCTTGGCGTCCTGACAGCGATTGTCGCCACCCACGGTGCACCAGCAGTCGCGGCATTTGGTGCTGGCGCGCGACTTGAGTCCATTGCATCCGTGGTGATTTTAGCGCTGTCGATGACTTTGCCACCGTTTATCAGTCAAAACTTTGGTGCAGGTCAGTATGATCGGGTGCAAGACGCCTATAAAGTGGCATTGAAGTTGGTGCTAGCGGTGCAAGCGGTCGCTTATGTCCTTATGCTGCTGTTATTGCCGGTGATTCAACTGGCGTTTGCCCGTGATGCTGAAGTCGCTCGAGTACTCGCTTGGTTTGTCTGGATTATGCCGCTGGGCTATGGTGTGCAAGGGTGTATTATTCTGACGAATTCGTCATTGAACGCAATGCATCGACCGATGCAGGCACTGAGCTTGAGTTTAGTGCGCTTGTTTGTGATGTTTGTGCCATTGTCGTGGCTCGGGAACCAATTAGCTGGTTTGCCAGGAATGTTTGCGGGTGGTGTGTTGGCAAATATCCTCACGGCGGTGATCGCCTATCGTTGGTTTATGCGTTTAACCAACGACCTGCGTGGCGAGCTACCAGCTTCGGTTGGTGTGAATGAGTCACGCCTTTAGCAGTAGACTGTCTTTAAAAACGTCTCTTTAAAAGAGTCATTCAAATCGCAATAGTCATAGGAGTTCAAGCATGGCGCGTGAGCAGTCGCGGGAGTTTCAATTAGTATCGGACTACCAACCTGCCGGTGATCAGCCTACGGCAATTGCAAAACTGGTGGAGAACCTCGATGCCGGGCTCGCGCAGCAGGTTCTGTTGGGGGTGACTGGGTCGGGTAAAACCTTCACCATGGCCAATGTGATCGCAAAGACAAATCGTCCAACACTGATTCTAGCCCACAATAAAACGCTAGCCGCGCAGCTGTACGGCGAAATGAAAGAGTTCTTCCCAAATAATGCGGTGGAGTATTTTGTTTCGTACTACGACTATTATCAGCCCGAAGCCTATGTGCCGACTACTGATACCTTTATTGAGAAAGACGCGTCGATTAACGAGCATATTGAACAGATGCGACTATCGGCGACAAAAGCGCTGATGGAGCGCCGCGACGTGGTCCTGATTGCGTCCGTGTCGGCGATTTACGGCTTAGGCGATCCAGACTCGTACATGAAGATGATGCTGCACCTGCGCCGTGGCGACATTATCGATCAACGTGACATTGTCCGCACCTTAGCGACCCTGCAATACACGCGTAACGACGCGGCATTTACGCGCGGTACATACCGAGTGCGTGGCGAGGTGATTGATATTTTCCCAGCGGAGTCGGACGACCTAGCAGTGCGCGTGGAACTCTTCGACGACGAGATTGAACGGATTAGTTTGTTCGAGCCGTTAACCGGGCAGATTCTCCAAGGCGATATTGCTCGCTTTACCGTCTACCCAAAAACTCACTACGTCACGCCACGGGAAAAAATTATTGATGCGATTGACCGGATCAAAGAAGAGCTGAAAGAGCGTCGTCAGCAGTTTCTGGATGCGGGCAAACTCATTGAAGAGCAGCGGATTCGAGAGCGTACCCAATTCGATATCGAAATGATGCTGGAGCTTGGCTATTCTTGATGCAGATAAGACTACTCGCGTTATTTGTCGGGGCGCGCGCCGGGCGAGCCACCACCAACGCTTATGGATTACCTGCCCGATGATGCCTTGTTGATTATCGATGAGTCGCATGTGACGGTGTCGCAGGTTGGAGCCATGTATAAAGGTGACCGTTCGCGCAAAGAAAACCTCGTCGGTTACGGCTTCCGATTGCCGTCTGCTCTGGATAACCGACCGTTAAAATTCGATGAATTTGAAGCGATTTCACCGCAAACCATTTATGTGTCAGCCACGCCGGGGAAATACGAACTCGAGAAATGTGGCGATGAAGTGATTGAGCAGGTGGTGCGACCAACCGGTTTGATTGACCCGGAAATCGAAGTGCGGCCGGTGGCCACGCAGGTCGACGATGTGATGTCTGAGATTCGCGTGCGTGCTGAACGCAATGAGCGGGTGTTGATTACTACCTTGACCAAGAAGATGGCCGAGGATTTAACCGATTATCTTGATGATCATGGCATTAAAGTGCGCTACCTCCATTCGGATATTGATACGGTAGAACGGATGGAAATCATTCGCGACCTGCGCTTAGGTGAATTTGACGCGTTAGTTGGTATTAACTTGCTGCGTGAAGGTCTCGACATGCCGGAAGTGTCCTTGGTGGCTATTCTTGATGCAGATAAGGAAGGCTTCTTGCGGGCCGAACGTTCGCTCATTCAGACAATTGGCCGTGCAGCTCGGAATATTAATGGTCGTGCGATTCTGTATGCGGACCGCATTACCGGCTCGATGCAGCGAGCCATGGACGAAACCAAACGCCGCCGTGACAAGCAAATTGCGCACAACCTCGAGCAAGGGATTACACCACAGGGGCTCAATAAGAAAATCACGGATGTGATGGACTTGGGCGGCAATGCCGATAAACGCCGGCGCGATAAAGAACGGGTGAAAGCCGCCGCCGCGGGTATTCGCTTGCCGAAGTATCGGGATCCGAAAGAAATTGCCCAAGAAATTACCCTGCAAGAAAAAGCCATGTATGCCGCTGCACAAAATTTAGAGTTCGAAAAAGCGGCGAAAATTCGTGATCAGTTACATGAACTGCGCGAACAATTAAAAACCTATGGTTAAATTGCCAACGAACTGGGTTAATTTTCGACAGTTAGACGATTTGGTGAAAATTTCCGGTTGACAGGGCAGGCGGCAGCCCTATAATACCCGCCTGCAACTCAGCGAAACGTGGATGGTTAGCTCAGC
>JAMCRH010000129.1 GCA_023380515.1 Gammaproteobacteria bacterium
GTTTGCTGTTGTTCTGTTTACCGTCTTTTTCCATGACGAAGTCTTTAAAAAAACCAAGCGGCGGTGTGCGTTGCACCGAATTCTTCGCCATGCTGGCCAAGAACCGTTTATGGCGCGGCGCTTGTTTCTGAATGAATTGATTCAATTCGTCAGCAAACTGCTTTTCGCCCCAGACGGCGTCGAGGTCAAAAAATATATTGCTGTGCAGTAAGCGCTCAGGGGTTGGTTTGTCTATCCAATTGGCAAAGTACTCGCGCCATTGCTTTAATGGTTGTCGCCATTCTGGGTTTGTTGCCATGATGCCACCAGAACAGTAAGGGTAACCGCAGGCATCAAGGCCATCGGTAACAAATTGTGCAAGCTCAAGGAAGTAATCGTCATGCACGTCGGGCTGATAGCTATCGTCTAGAATAATCGCATTGTCTTGGTCGGTGACTATCGCTTGCTCATCACGCGCCATCGAGCCCAGCGCAATAAAACAGTAGGGCACCGGCGGCGGGCCTAGTTTGGCTTCCGCAAGTTCAAGCAGACGCTGTTTAAAACTGCGGCCAATGGTGGCCATGGCAGAACCGATCATACGTGAATTAGCATCTTCATTGACCATACGCACAAAGCTGGCTTGCACATCGGCTTTAAGGCTTTGCAGCTCTTCGATACTGTTTTGTTTGAATATACTACTAACCACGAACAAGCTACTTTTCGATTCGTGCCGAACCACATCAGACAGCGCGATGACACCGATGAGCTGACCCTTTTTTAGCACCGGCAAGTGGTGCAGGTTAGTGCGCAACATCAGGAGCATGGCTTCAAAAATGCGCTGATTATATTGCACGAAAACAAGGTCGGTACTCATGATCTCGTGCACCGGCTCTTGGTCGGAACGGCCGACCGCTAATACCCGCTTACGTAGATCTTTGTCGGTGATAATCCCAACGGGCAATGAGCGCTCACCGTTCATAATAAGTAACGAAGAGACTTCTGCGTTGGTCATTAGCTCGGCAGCCGCACGAATGGTTGCGGTTGCGTCGATGGTTACGGTTTCTCGGCTAATTAAGGTGTCGATGGTTTCAGCAAGTAAGTCATGCTTCGGTTGATCTTGTTTGACAGCGAATTGCACGCGGCGATGTTCTTCCACTTCAACGGCTTCAGCGAATTCGTCATATTCGTCAAACAGACGCGTAAATAACTCTGCAGGTAGGTAATACAACAAGGTGTCTTCGAGTGTGCGCACAGGGTAGCGTACGCGTCCTTTGCGCAGTAATCCGAACTCACCAAAATAGCCGCCTTCGGTGAGGCGATTATAGAGTTCTCCTGACTTGTGCAGAACCTCGACCGACCCGCTACGGATAATATGCAATTCGGTAATCGGTTGGTTGTATTCAAGCACAGTCTGCTCAGCACGAACGTACCCAACGCTCACCGAGGTCGCCACAGTCTCGAGCTCTTCCGCCGGAAGAAGATTAAACGGCGCGAAGCGCTCGAGGAATTGCTTTATTTCAGTTTGTTCAGCTTGCATAGGCTGGGTTAACTATCCGCCCTAGGTTCAGTGCTTAAACCCTTCACGAGTGCTACGCAGCTCATGAGTAGCACGATGGTAAATGGTAAACCTGCTGAAACAGCCATGGCCTGAAGGGCTATCAAGCCACCCCCTAAAATCAGGGCAATCGCGACCAAGCCTTCAAACGTACACCAGAAAATGCGTTGGGGTGTTGGTGCGTTGACTTTCCCGCCCGCGGCAATAGTGTCGATGACCAGTGAGCCGGAATCAGAGGAAGTCACGAAGAAGACGACCACGAGTATAATTCCAATAAACGAGGTGATTTGTGCCCATGGAAGCACATCAAGCATGGTGAACAACTGCAACGGTAGGGCTGCATTGGCAACATCTTCGTAGCCGCCAATAAACTGTTGAATAGCGGTAGTACCAAATACGGTCATCCACAACACGCAAGCTAATGACGGGATAAGTAGAACTGCTAATAAAAACTCACGGACCGTGCGACCTCGGGAAACACGCGCAATGAACATCCCAACAAATGGCGACCACGAAATCCACCAAGCCCAGTAGAACGCCGTCCAGCCTTGGCTGTAGTTGGTGTCAGCTCGACCAACTGGGTTTGCCAATGCCGGCAGGTGTTGCAGATAACTGACTAAATTCTGGAAGAAGCCGGTGACAATCGCCAGAGTTGGGCCGACGATAATGACAAACAACATTAATAACGCTGCAAGCGTCATATTAATTTCAGATAACCGCTTTACACCAGCTTCTAAGCCTGCAAAAACCGAAACGAGCGCAATTAGGGTAATGCCAATAACCAATAACACTTCCATGGTGGCGCCAGTGGGCAATCCGAATAGGTAGTTTAAGCCAGCTGCGGCCTGTGAAGCGCCAAGTCCAAGTGATGTTGCGAGACCAAATAAGGTCGCGAGTACCGCCAAAATGTCAATGATATGACCAGGCCAGCCCCAAACTCTCTCACCTAATAGCGGGTAGAAAATAGAGCGAATAGTTAATGGTAAGCCTTTATTGAATGAGAACAGGGCAAGGCCGAGGGCAAGCACTGCATAGATAGCCCACGGGTGTAGTGCCCAGTGGTAAATGGTTGCAGCCATGCCTAAGCGAGCTGCAGCCTCTGCGTCACCAGCAGCGCCGGCGAGTGGTGCCCAGTCGGTACGAGTACCGTCTGCAGCAACTTCAACGCCAGCAAAAGCGGTGCTGAAATGTGTAATGGGTTCCGATACGCCATAAAACATTAAGCCAATGCCCATGCCAGCAGCAAAAAGCATGGAGAACCAACCAATGTAGGAAAAGTCGGGGTCGGCTTGAAGA
>JAMCRH010000130.1 GCA_023380515.1 Gammaproteobacteria bacterium
TGGCCTTAGTTGATGTGAAAGCCGTTACCGATGGCTACCCATTGCGTGGTCATTTGGAAATTGCCGATGCACCATTTACCCAAGGCGTGGTTGCCGATGGGTTACCTGGGCGCGGCGAAACTTGGGTGCAAGGTTCACTGTTTCAGCAACTTGGATTAGCGCTTGGCGATGAACTCGAAGTCGGCGACTCGACCTTTGTGGTGACGCAAGTTCTTAGCCATGAGCCGGACTCCGGTTTTAGTGTGTTTACCGATAGCCCGACCGTGTTAATTCACAATGACGACCTTGCAGCAACCGGGCTCATTCAGCCGGGAAGTCGAGTGAATTATAACTATCTGTTTGCAGGTGAGCCGCAAGCCTTGCAGCGTTTTGAGACTTGGTTGTTGCCGCAGCTTGATTCGGTGACCCAGCGTTGGCAAAACATTCAAGACGGTGACTCGCCATTATCGGCGGCCTTAACGCGGGCGGAGCAATTTATGCTCTTAGCCAGCTTGCTAGGTGTGGTGTTAGCCGCAACAGCGGTTGCAGTCGCCGCACAGCGCTACGCACAGCGCAACTATGATGCGGTTGCAGTGATGAAAACCTTAGGTGGTCGTACGCCGCAAATCGCCCGTATCTTCTCGCTACATTTATTGTTACTCACTACAGCGAGTATTGCGGTTGGGGTCTTGCTTGGCGTGCTGTTGCAAGCCGTCGTGAGCTGGTATGTCAGTGCGCAATTGGGCTATGAACTGCCTGCGGCTGGCAATGGACCGTATCTGTTAGCGATTGGTACCGGTCTGTTGTGTGCACTGATGTTTAGTTTGTACCCACTCTTACGTCTGATGAAAGTGCCGCCGCTGCGTGTGTTGCGACGGGAGCTGACCGCAAGCGGTTTGTCACGGTGGTTACATTGGTGTTTAGCCGGCGGCACAGTATTCTTGCTGATGGTGCTATATAGCGGCAGTGTGATTTTATCGTTCGCATTGTTCGTTGGCGGCATATTAGCCATGCTGATTCTTCTGGGTATTAGCCGCTTGTTTATTCGCGCCAGTCGCCAGGCCGGTATGCAGGCGGGAAGTAGTTGGCGGTTAGCGATGGCGGGTATGCAACGGCGCTCGCGCGAGAATAGCTTACAAATGCTGAGCTTCTCGGTCGCGGTGATGCTGTTTTTACTGGTGTTGGCCTTGCGCCATGAATTGCTCGAGGACTGGCGCGGCCAGTTACCAGATGACGCACCGAATTACTTTGTTGTTAATGTGGCAGGACATCAGGTTGAACCGATGCAAGCCATGTTTGAGCGGGAGTCGATTCGGGCGACGCAGTTGTATCCGATTATTCCGGGACGACTCACTGCGATTAACGGCACCCCAGTGCGCGATGAAGTGACGAAAGAAGAGCGCGATGATAGCGAATATCGTGAGGGCTTCGGTCGTGAACTGCAGTTAACTTGGCAGCGTGATTTACCTGCTGAAAACACCTTGCGAGCAGGGCAGTGGTTCGCCCCGGGCGAGCGTGGTGTTTCGGTGGAATCACAGGTCGCTGAGCGAATTGACATCGGCTTAGGTGATGAGCTTAGTTTCCGGGTTGGTGGTAACGAGTTCACGGTACCGGTGACGAATATTCGCGATGTTGACTGGAATACCATGCAGCCGAATTTCTTCATGATCTTCAGTCCTGAGTTACTTGAAGACATGCCAGCAACCTATATTGCGAGCTTTTACCTGCCGCCGGATCGACGACCTGAGCTGTATCAGTTGTTCCGCAACTTCCCGCAAGCAAGCTTAATTGATGTGGAAGATATCTTGCAGCAGGTGCGTGATGTCATTAACCATGTGTCGCTCGCGATTACCTTTGTCATGGTGTTGGTCATTGCCGCTGGTGGTCTTGTGCTTATCGCGCAAGTACAAGCGTCGCTGGAAGAACGGCAACAAGAGCTTGTGATTCTGCGGACTTTGGGGGCGAAATCGAAACTCCTGACGCAAGCCGTGAGCTATGAGTTCATCGTGCTCGGTGCATTGGCCGGTCTCATTGCTACGTTAGCGATGGAGGTTTCAATTTACGTTCTGCAAACTCAGGTCTTCAATATGCCGGCATCGCTGCACTGGCGGTTCTGGGTGCTTGGGCCAGTGCTTGGCGCAGGTATCGTCGCCTTGCTTGGCTGGTCAGTGTGTTGGCGGATGCTGCGGCAAAGTACCGGGCAGCTGATTCGTAAACTGAGTTAATCCGGCAGCATGAAATGAGTCCTGCAGGTAGTTGAAAATAAACAGCGGTTGCTTAAAAACAACCGCTGTTTTTTATTTCCTTGTTAGTTGTCCGCTATTCGCCTTTTAACAGTTGACGCAGCGCCGGCTCAAGCTCGGGGTAGGTAAACTCAAAGCCAGCTTCATGCAGGCGCTCAGGTAGTACGGCTTGGCCGTTAAGCAGAAGATCTTCAGCCATTTCGCCAAAAATTAGTCGCATAGCGGCAGCGGGGACGCGCATAAACGTCGGGCGATTAAGTACCTGTCCAATCGTTTTGCTGAATACTTCATTACTGACCGGTGTCGGAGCCGTCATGTTGTAAGCACCCGCACATTCATCGTGAGTCAGCAAAAACTCAATGGCGTTGACCATGTCATGCAAATGAATCCACGACATCATTTGTTGGCCGTGGCCAATTGGCCCACCAAGACCGAAGTAAAAGGGTGGCAGCATTTTTTTAAGGGCACCACCGTGCTTGGCTAAAACGACACCAGTGCGCAACAGGCACACACGCGTCTCGGCGCTTGCTGCTGAATTCGCAATTTGTTCCCAACGGGCGCAAAGCTCATGACTAAATTCATCATGCGGGACACCCTGGGTTTCAGTAACCGGCTCAGAGCCTTGGCGACCGTAATAACCAATTGCTGAACCAGAAATAAAGATACGAGGTGGTCGCGCCGAGGCTTGAATGAGCGAGACAAGCTTTTGGGTGGTTTGCCAGCGGCTATTCTGAATTCGCTCTTTCTGAGCGTCGCTCCAGCGCTTATCAGCGATCGGCTCGCCGGCTAAGTTAATCACCGCATCAAAGAGGTCGAGATGTTCGAGCTCACTTAAGCTGGCGAGAACACGTACGTTTTTGCCGAGTTTGCGTGCAGCCGCTTGGGGTTTTCTGGCGAGCACGGTGAAGTCGTGACTTGCAGAAAAGCGCTGAATAAAACAGGAACCGATGAGGCCAGTTCCACCGGTCATTAAGATTCTCATCATTCTTTCCTCTTGCCGCCGAGTGGTTGCCACTAAAACGGTGATTGCTGAAATGCGTATGATCACGTATGTTTTTAGTTTAGCAGGAATTATTCATACGGAGAAAATAGTATGGCGGATGACAAAAAGGCCGCAGGTTTAAATCACACAGACGATCGCTGGCCGTCCATAAGTCGATTTTTTGTGGTGTTTGCGGCAATCGTTGTCGTTTTAGCAGGTATTAAAACAGCGACCGTTATTGTCGTACCGTTTTTACTCGCCTTGTTCATAGCGATTATTTTCCAGCCGATTATTTACTGGTTCCGCATGAAAAACTTGCCCACTGTGGTGGCGATAGCGGCAATTTTCGTATTTATTTTCATTGTTGGTTTTGGCTTAACTGGGCTAATCATTCAGTCATTGACGGAATTTACTGCCAAGCTGCCAGAGTATCGGGTCAAACTAACGGAACAGTTTAGTGACTTAGTGGCGTTCGCTGAACGCTTCAATATTCATTTGAATCAAGAGTTGTTGCAGCAACAGCTCGACCCTTCGCGCATTTTATCAATGTCGGTTAACTTATTGTCGAGTGTTGGCAATATGATGACGAATACCATTCTTATCTTGCTGATTGTTGCTTTTATGCTCGGTGAAGCGGCATTGATGCCGAAGAAAATTCAAATGGCATTCCCAAGCCCTGAGAAAAAAATGTCGCAAATGACGAATTTACTCATGGCTATCAATAAATACCTTGCTTTGAAAACTGTGATTAGCTTAGTCACCGGTATAGTCGTTGGGTTTGGTTTGTGGCTCATGGGGCTTGACCATTATG
>JAMCRH010000131.1 GCA_023380515.1 Gammaproteobacteria bacterium
TCTTTAGTTGTAGTAACTGTAGAAAATAGCGTCGTGGTTTCAATTGATTCTAAACAACAAAATCGATAGTAAATATCATTTCTAGTTCTCATGCTCGGCGTGGGAATGGATAACATGGTTCCCACGGAGGACCGTGGGAACCAGAAATATGCGGATCCTAAATCTCCTTATTTCAACGCGGCATTACCCGGACGCTCATAAGTGATTCCAAGGGTTCTGGCCGTGACAGATAAAAGCCTTGAACATAATCCACTCCAATCTGACGCAGGATATTCAGTGTTGCAGCGTCTTCAACAAATTCGGCAATGGTCTTTAAACCCATGA
The DNA here is from genome assembly GCA_023380515.1 of Gammaproteobacteria bacterium. The sequence goes on from JAMCRH010000131.1 coordinate 325, forward strand.
TATGGCCGATGTTGTTAATTGAAGCCACCATGGCTTGGTCTATCCGGTTATTGGCTAGCTCCTGAATGAAAATACCGTCAATTTTCAAATAATCGACCGGTAATTGTTTCAGATAGCCGAATGAAGACAGGCCACTACCGAAATCATCCAGAGCAAACTGGCAGCCTAAGCCTTTCAGTTCGGTAATGAAGCGAGCGGCATTAGCTGGATCAGCGATGGCGGCGGTTTCGGTGATTTCAAAGCAAATATTATTTGCCGGGACTTTGCGTTTCTCCAGTTGTTCCTGAATTAACTGCAGGCAGTCTTCGCGACCAATAGAAGCACCGGACAGGTTAATCGAACAAAACACGGGCTGTTGGTTCTGGCGAAGTTGATCACCCATCCAAGCCAGCGTATTGCGAATGACCCACTGATCGATCTTGGGCATTAAACCAAAACGTTCGGCCGCTGGAATAAAGGCACCTGGTGGAATGACTTCTCCCTGTGGGCCGATCATTCGAGCCAGAATTTCATAATGCGGCATGGTGTTATCGCTGTTTTCCAGCGGGACAATCGTCTGAAAATAGAGCCGGAAAAGATCTTTATCGAGTGCTTCTTGTAACCGACTGGCCCACTGAATTTGACCTTGGCGCTCCTGGGCCTGAATGTCATCCGGTTGAAACAGATGAACCCGGTTACGTCCGCGATCTTTGGCTGCGTAGCAAGCAGCATCAGCATGGCTTAATACTTCATCGAGGCTGCCACTGGCTTCTGTAATACTGACCAAGCCGATGCTGACACCGACAGAAAACACCTGACCATCCCAGGAAAAACGAAAAGCAGTAACGGTTTTTCGCAGTGTCTCGGCAATGTCCAAACCTTTTTCAATAGGACAATGAGTCAGCAGAACTCCGAACTCATCCCCACCAAGCCGAGCCAAAGTATCGCTCTGACGTAGCACCGGTTTAAGTAGACTTGAGAGTTGCTTTAACAGAACATCGCCGGCTCTATGTCCACAGGTATCATTTACTAATTTGAACTGGTCTAAATCCAGATAGCAGAGCAGGTGCTCCGCTTTATCATGATGTGCTTCATAGAGCAGCGATTCCAAACGCTTTTCAAATTCACGTCGGTTGATGAGGCCGGTGAGGGTGTCGTGCACTGCTTGGAAAGTCAGCATCTTCTCCAAACGACTGTTTTGGGTAATGTCCTGAAGTGCTACCACCCAGCCTATATTCTGGCGGTTAGTATCGAGCAAGGGCTACAGTTTTGATGATGGAGCTTTAGTTCTGGAATTAATGGCCTTAGGTTCACACGAAAAATTCTATCGCGATATCAAGCGCCTGAAATGAAGTTGTGATGCATAGACAACAACTCGAAAACCAGAAACATTATCAAGCTAGTTAATCCCGCCCTCTTGATAAAAATCAACCATACTAAATCTCTCCCCTTTTTCAAGGTAATTATCCCTAGCTGAACTGGCACAAATTCTGCTCATTGAAGACCTAACGACACTCTATACGACGCAGGCTGGCGCTTTATCTCCAGCGAAAGCAAAGCTCTCGCACCGATTGAGTGCTGACTTCATTTTTGGAGAATAATTAATGCCTGATATGAGTGCGCTAGACACGTTATGGTTGTTAATTGCAGCAATGCTGGTGCTGATTATGCAGGGTGGATTCCTCTGTCTGGAGTCGGGTCTAACCCGCAGTAAAAATGCGATTAACGTGGCACTTAAAAACGCGTTTGATTTGATTGTTGCCGCCATGCTCTTCTGGCTGTTTGGTTTTGGCATCATGTTTGGTGCCCATGAAGGTCTGACACTTGATACCCACTGGTTTATCGCCGATTTTTCCAAAGACGAATTCTGGCATGCCAGCTTTTTCTTTTTCCAATTAACTTTTTGTGCCACAGCAGCAACGATTGTCTCCGGTGCCATCGCTGAACGCAGTCGCTTTGTGGTTTACATCATCATCACGGCCTTGATCAGTTTGCTGCTCTATCCGGTGTTTGGTCACTGGGTTTGGAGTAGCGCCGTTAATGAGTCTCCTGGCTGGTTGGAAGCCATGGGATTCACCGATTTTGCGGGTAGCACTGTGGTACACAGTGTTGGTGGCTGGGTAGCACTGGCCGCTGTGATTGTTATTGGCCCACGTGCCGGACGTTTCATTCGAGGCCAAGTACAAAACATTCCAGGCAGCAACCTGCCACTGGCGATACTTGGAATGCTGTTCTTTATGATTGGTTGGATCGGCTTTAACGGTGGCAGTACATTGGCTTTTACCACCGCCATTGCCGGCATTATCGTCAACACTATTATCGCAGCAGCTTCCGGGGGGATCACCGCGATCCTGCTATCCAAAACGCAACCGGATAATAGCCAAACCACCTCTCTCACTATTAATGGCACTTTGGCCGGATTAGTTGCCATTACCGCCGGCTGTCATGTGGTTTCAACTCCTCAAGCAGCAATGATTGGAAGCCTTGGCGCGCTGGTTATGTTTCTGGCTGAAAAACAAATGCACCGTATGCAATTGGATGATGCCATTTCAGCTGTGCCAGTTCACTTGGCTGCCGGTATCTGGGGTACTTTGGCCGTCGCTATTTTTGGTGATTTGCAACTGCTTGATACCGGCTTAAGCCGCGCTGATCAATTGCAGGTACAGCTGTTAGGCATATTCGCCTGCGCTCTGT
>JAMCRH010000132.1 GCA_023380515.1 Gammaproteobacteria bacterium
GGAAGCGGATGGTGACATAAAGAGAACTCCTGCACATGTATTTAACCGCGCATTATATCGCATTTTTTATGCAGTTGCGCGGTTTTCGATTGCACCAAACGCAGAGCGAACATACAGTGCCCGCGATTGCGGTCGGATGTGTTTGCACACTCTGCCTCGACAACAAGAATAATGGAACATTATGGCATCGCTGTATTTCACTTATTCGGCAATGAATGCCGGAAAGAGCACATCACTATTACAGGTCGCATATAACTACGAAGAACGCGACCAGCAGGTTATGTTATTAACGCCAGCGCTGGATACTCGAGCAGGCGAGGGGCAAATACACTCGCGCTTGGGCTTGTCACGCGCTGCGGAAACGTTCACGACGAAAACGAATTTGTTCGAACGGCTTAATACAGTTTTAAACAGCCAAGTGCTGGATTGTATTTTGCTCGACGAGGCTCAGTTTCTGACGCCGGAACAAGTTTGGCAGTTAGCGCGAGTGGTCGATGAGTTAAATGTACCGGTGATGTGTTATGGCATCCGTACAGACGCATTTGGAAATGCGTTTGCAGGTAGCGCAACCTTGTTGGCAATTGCGGACAAGCTGACAGAAATCAAAACCATTTGTTTCTGCGGCCGTAAAGCGACCATGGTCTACCGTTGCGGGCCCGATGGTAAGGCAGTGAATGCCGGAGAACAAATTGCGATAGGCGGCAACGATCGTTATGTCAGTTGTTGTCGTAAACACTGGATTGAAGCGTTAGCGGCTGCAGGCGTCGACCAGCAGTCATTCCCCTTAAACGAGGTTGGGTAGCATGAAAAAGAAAGGACGTAGCTGGTTATGGATGGTCATCATTGTGGTTGTTGCTGGTGCCGCAGCTGCATGGTGGTTTTGGCCGGAAGATGATGGCCAACAGCGGATGAATACAAGCAAAGTTGAAGTGCGTGACATTGAAGTCGTGGTCACGGCGACCGGTCGTCTACAACCTCTAGATTTTGTTGATGTGGGTGCGCAAGTCTCTGGTCAATTAGAGCAAATCCATGTTGAAGTCGGTGACTTTGTTGAAGCCGGCGATTTGCTGGCTGAAATCGATGCAACTGTCCTTGAAGCGCGCTTAGATGGTGTGCGCGCGCAATTGCGCTTTCAACAAGCGCAGCTGCGAGAGCGTCAAGCATCACTCGATCTCGCTCTGATTAACTTGAATCGCCAACAACGCTTACTCGCTGACAACGCGACCTCAGAAGAGCTGGTGCAAAGCGCTGAAGCGACTGCGCGCGCTGAATCTGCTCGCTTAGATGCGGTACAAGCGCAAATCGAGCAAACTGAGTCTTCCTTGCGTGCTGATGAAGCGAATCTCAACTACACTCGTATTTTCGCGCCAATGTCAGGTACGGTGACGAGTATTGTTGCGCGTCGTGGCCAAACACTGAACGCAGCACAGACGACACCGACGATTTTAACCATTGCTGACTTGTCAGTGATGCGCGTTGAAGCGCAGGTTTCGGAAGCAGATATCAGCCGCTTACGCGATGAGATGCCCGTGTATTTCACCACCTTGGGCAATCGTGGTCAGCGCTGGTACAGCACTTTGGAGCTTATCGAGCCGACACCGCAAGTGGAAAACAATGTTGTTCTTTACAACGCTTTATTTGACGTACCGAATGAAGACGGCCGTTTATTGCCGCAAATGACGACGCAGGTTTTCTTTGTTGTTGCGAGCGCCGAGCAAGTGCTTTCGGTGCCAGCTGGCGCTGTACGTCCGACCGGTCGCGGCCAAGGTTCTGTGCAAGTGTTACGTAACGGCGTTGCTGAGACGGTTAACGTCCAAACCGGCATTAGCGACCGTGTGTACATCGAAATTAAGTCCGGCTTAAACGCTGGCGATGAAGTCATTATTCCGGCCCAGCAAGCCATGCCTGGTGGTATGCCTCCTGGCGCAGCGCGGATGATGCGAGGCTAAATCATGGCAAAGCAACTGGAAGCCGCAGCGGCTGCAAAGCATCAACAGAACCAGTCAGAACCACTGATTCGGATCCGCGGCGTGAAGAAAAGTTATCAAACCGGAGCAATTACGACGCAAGTGTTGCACGGTTTAGATCTTGATATTCACGCGGGTGAATTTGTTGCCATCGTCGGTAGTTCGGGTTCGGGTAAGTCGACCTTAATGAATATTTTAGGTTGCTTAGATAAACCGACCGAAGGCGAGTACCTCTTTCGTGGTCATGCTGTGGCCGATATGGACCGTGACGAGCTGGCTAAATTGCGTCGCAGTGCATTTGGTTTCGTATTCCAACAGTATAACTTATTGGGTGGTGCAACAGCGCTTGCTAATGCGGAGCTGCCCGCCGGGTATACATCGATGGGCACCGACGCCCGTCATGAACGCGCAAATGCGCTGCTTAAGCGTTTGGGACTAGAAGATCGAACGCACCACAAGCCGAGCGAGTTATCCGGTGGTCAACAGCAACGGGTTTCTATTGCTCGGGCGCTCATGAATGGCGGCGAGATTATTCTTGCGGACGAGCCAACGGGCGCACTCGACAGCCAAAGTGGCAAAGAAGTAATGGCGTTGCTGAAAGAATTATCAGCCGAAGGCCATACGATCATTTTGATTACCCACGATCATGAAGTTGCCGCCCATGCGGATCGCGTCATTGAACTCAAAGACGGCGAAATTGTTAAAGACGCGTGGAATCGGGAACGTTCACCGCAGGTACAGCCGCCGTCAGGTCCCGGTGCGGGTGACCCAAGTCCGGTAATGGATGCAGGTCGTGCTTTTATTACTGCGTTAACCGCTTTACGGCAAAATATTTTCCGTACGGCGCTGACGTTGCTCGGTATTGTAATTGGCGTCGCGGCGGTGATCTCGATGTTGGCGATTGGCCAAGGTGCGCGGCAGGACGTGGTCGACCGCATTAGTGCCATGGGCTCGAATTTATTAACGGTATTTCCTGGTGCGCCCAATCAGCGGGGCCGTTGGGGGGTCGCAACCCTGATTCCTGAAGACGTCGACGCGATTAACGAATTACCCTTGGTGTTGGCCGCAGTTCCGGAGTTAACCGGCAACCGTACCTTACGCCGCTCGGGTTTCGATAAAGAAGCGCAGGTTAATGCGACTTATCCAGAGTTCCCGATTGCTCGTCAGTGGGCGGTCGAGGAGGGAAGTTTCTTTACCCGTGAAGACGAAGAGCTGTACGCCACTGTTGCTGTTATTGGCCAAACAGTCGCGCGCCAGTTATTCCCAGACACCGATCCGCTCGGTGAGGTTATGCTGATTAACAACGTTTTGTTCCGCGTCATTGGCGTGATGAGTGAGCGTGGCGCTTCGCCGTGGGGGCAAGACCAAGATGATGTGGTCTTTGTGCCATTTAGCACGGGCTCGTTAAGGCTGTTTGGCCAACGCTTCTTGCGTAATGTCACCGTAGCGGTGGTATCGAGTGATGCCGCCGTCATGCAAGACGCTAATGACCAAGTGCATAGCTTACTGCTCGAACGCCATGGCGTTGAAGACTTCCAAATTCGTAACATGGCTTCGATCATCGAGACGGCCACCGAAACCCAGAACACCATGACCTTACTCCTTGGCGTCATCGCGGTTATTTCTTTGGTGGTCGGCGGAATCGGGGTGATGAATATCATGTTGGTGAGTGTCACTGAGCGAACGCGAGAAATCGGTATCCGCATGGCCGTCGGTGCCCGGGGTGGACAGATCCGTATGCAATTCTTGATCGAAGCGGTCACGGTTGCTTTACTCGGTGGTCTGATTGGTGTTGCACTTGGCCTTGGCATTACATGGGTCATCGCTAGTTTTGGTAATTCGGTGATGTTTGCAACAACGCCTGTGATCTTAGCGTTTGGTTGTGCATTCTTGACCGGCTTGATCTTCGGTTATGTGCCCGCACGAAAAGCGGCGCAGCTCGATCCGGTGCAAGCACTCGCGAGCGAATAAGTTGTTCTGAAATAACAAACTCCCCTACAATACGGTTATAATTCGAAGTAACCGTTTGTTCAGGGGAGTTTTTCATGTCTGTATCCACACCATCACCCACTTCATTGACCATTACTCGCCCTGACGACTGGCACGTGCACTTGCGCGATGGCGACATGCTAGGTATGACCGTGCCGGCGACGGCGCGAACCTTTCATCGTGCGGTGGTGATGCCAAACTTAGTGCCGCCAGTGACCAATGTTGAGCTCGCCGCTCAGTACCGCCAACGAATTATGGCTGCGTTGCCGAGTGACATGACCTTTGATCCCCGCATGGCCCTTTATCTTACTCAAGATACAACGGCTGAAACCGTTATGGCTGCAGCGCAAGACGAAACCGTCATTGGCTTTAAGCTGTATCCTGCGGGAGCAACGACAAATTCAGCGGCTGGCGTGCGCTCGGTCGAAGGTATGGCGGCGACGCTTGAGGTGATGCAAGAACACGGTGTGCCCTTATTGGTTCATGGTGAAGTGACAGAACCTGAAATTGACATTTTTGACCGTGAAAAAGTTTTTATTGACCGTTATTTAGTACCGATTACCGAACAGTTTCCGCGCTTGAAAGTGGTGTTAGAGCACATTACGACGAAAGACGCTGCCGATTTTGTTGCCGCCGCACATGACCAAGTCGCGGCGACGATCACCCCGCAACACATTTTGATGAACCGCAATGATTTGTTGGTCGGTGGTGTGCATGTGCATAACTATTGCTTACCAGTATTAAAACGCCGGACTCACCAAGAAGCACTGCAAAAAGCGGCTACGAGCGGTAGTCCGAAGTTTTTCCTCGGCACTGATTCGGCCCCACATGTGCGGGAAAAGAAGGAGACCGCCTGTGGTTGTGCCGGTTGTTTTTCCGCATTTACCGCGATTGAGCTTTATGCACAGGCCTTCGCTGACCTTGACGCACTCGATAAACTGGAAGGGTTCGCCAGTCACTTCGGCGCTGACTTCTATGATCTACCGCGTAATACCGACACGATCACGCTGCAAAAAAGCACTTGGCAAGCGCCTGAGTTAGTCCACCATGGTGACCAAAGTTGGGTGCCGTACTGGGCCGGTCGTGAGTTAATGTGGCAGCAACTAGGCGAATAGAAAGCTAACTCGGCGAACTTTCAGTATCTTTCGGCTGTACCTTTCGGAATATATCAATCGTCATATTCGAAAATGGACGCAATTTAACAAAAAAACATTTAGAATATGAATACATAGTGTCATATTAGACTTACTTACTACTGTTGATTTAGACCACGAGGGAAGTCATTGTTTAACATTCGCAAAACCAAGCAAAAGCGTATTTTGGTTGCATTGGGGATTTCAACATCTTCAGTGCAAATTGCGATCCTAAAGGCGGTGTCTGATACCGAAGCTGCGGGGGCTTCCTTGCAATACCAAGGGAAAACTTGGCAGTTGGTTGTCAACGATGAACAACGAGTGGATGACCATGACCCATTGGCGGCGATCGAAATCCTCCTCGAGCGTTACAAACGGTTTGATCTGAATGGTCAACCTGTGCAAGTGGTTGTAAGTTCAGGAATGGTTGAGCAAGTTTCGGTCGATAAGCCGCAAGCGAAAGCAGAAGATATCGTGCCGACATTGCAGTGGACATTAAAAGATCTCGTGTCCATCCCTCCCGCCGATTTGATTCTTGATTATTATGATATCCCGGTTCAGGTTGCTGGCGCGAAAAAGATCAATGTTGTTGCTATGAGTCGGGCGAAACTTGAGCCTTGGGTTCGGGCATTGGATGCGGCTGGCTTGCAAATCGCGGGCATCGTCAATCTTGATTTGGCCTTTATCAAGTGGGTGGACGCAGACTTGCGGACTATGATCGTGTCGCAAGTGAGCGGTGAACGCCCGCACCTGCAAATTATCGCCAACCAAAAATTAATTGTGAGTCGTCGGTTACCGCAAGCATTTGACCTCAACACCATTGACCCGCACGACAGTGAACGCATGGAGTCATTAGTCATCGAATTGCAGCGTTCTCAGGATTTTTATTCAGGTCAGTTACGCCAAGCGCCACTGGCTGACATCGAACTAGCCATTCATCATCAACATGCCGATGCGGTGGCCGAAGTGATTGCTGCACAGCTCGGCATGCAGGTTTCAGCGCTGAAGTATCCGAATTGGTCAAAAGAATTGGCTGCTGGCGATTTTACCGATGTGTTGGCGATGAGCGGCTTGCTCTGGCTCATTGACGAACAGCCACCGGTTGTCAAACAAGGTGGTGTTTCATGAAGCACAGCATTAACCTTTTCCAAGCAGATCTGATTCCAGAGCGCCCGTGGTTAACTCTGCACAAAGTATTGCTGGCAGTCGCATTAATTTTGATTGCCATTCTCTTGTTGCGTGCGCACGCAGCTGTTCAGTTGAACCAGCTCAATGCCGAACTGCAGCAACATACTGCTGCTCGCGCGCTCGCTCAACAGCAAATTTCTGAGTTATCACGTGAAGTTTCCGCATTGCGTCCGGATCTCAATGTGCAGTCACGACTATTGGAATATGAAGCTGAGATTCAAACGCGTCAACAATTGATTGGTGAATTTCAACGTCGTTCGCAGATTCGTCGACACCATTACGCTGGGCTCTTAACCGATTTAGCGCGCTTGCATCTCGAAGGTATTTGGCTTACTCGAATTCAGCAACAAGACGGCCAAATTCTATTGCATGGGAAAACACTCAATGCTGGTTTACTGCCTTTGTGGATGCAGAGTTTTGCACAGTCAGAGGTATTGTCGCAGCGCCAATTCAATATGGTTGAGCTGAAGCGAGATGAGCGTGAGCTGCTGTCATTTGTAGTGCGTGGTGCGCTGACATCACAACAGCAGGTTGAAATTCCTGCAAGTGAAGTCGGCGAAAATGGTGGCTCCACAGGTTCAGGAGGTGACGAATGATCCAGTGGTTGAATAACGGTCAAGAATGGTTTGCGAGTCGAGAAAAGCGTGAGCAGTATATTATCGCTGTCGTCGCTGTGGCACTTGTAGCATGGCTCGGTTTTTTATTGATTCTAGAGCCGGCGTCGGTGAAGCAAGATCAAGTCAAACGACAAATTCAGCAGGTGCGCACGCAAGCGACCAACATGCAGCAGCAGTTAAATACATTACAGCGTCAATTGCAAAATAATCCGAATGAAGAATTGCGTGTTCGAAGCCAGCAGCTAGAAACCCGCAGTCGCCGATTGCAGCAGCAGTTGAACACGATGGCAGAGTTTGTTGAACCGCAACAATTATTGGAATGGATGCAAGCGCTGATTAGTGGTCCCGACCAATCAGGAAACAACAGTGTCACTTTAATTAGTTTTAATACAGCAGCACCGAGACCCTTTATTCAGGGGGCGACCGGTGGGTCAATTCTCCAACATAACGTTAATGTTGAATTAGAGGGCAGTTTTTTTGCGGTGCGTGATTATTTACAACGTATTGAAGATTTGCCATTTGGCTTTTATTGGCAAGAAATTGATTACCAAGTTGATGCGTATCCAAATGCTCGGGTGAGATTACGTTTGTATACGTTGAGTGAGGCGAACATTCGGGTTGTCAATCAGGGAGGACGCAGCAATGACTAAAACCATGTGCAGCTATGTTTGGTTGTCGATCGCCTTCTTGTTGTCCGGGTCACTGACCGTTAGTGGGCAGGAAGCCGGTGAGCGCGATCCAACTCGTCCAGCAGTACGCAGTGCAGATGCAGCAAGAGACAGCGAACGTTTACCAACGCTGACCTTGAATTTAATTCGCTCTGGTAGCCAAGGTAGTTCTGCCGTAATTAACGGCCAAACTTATGCCGTCAGCGACAGTATTAGTGGTTGGACCGTTATCAGTATTGAACCAGATCGAGTATTACTTGAACGAAATAATGAAGTGATTGTCTTGTCGGTATTCTCCGGCTTGACGAGACTTGGCCGACGGGATGACTCATGAAAATTGGATTGAGCACTAGTATTTTAATTGCTTGCGTGATGCTGAGCGGTTGTATCACAAAGCCGCAAGAACAACTCGCTGACGAGGCTGATCACGCGCTTCGTACCGGTGATCTGCGCACTGGTGACCGGCCCCCAGCGGGAGCGCGTGCGCAACTGCCAGCAGACGTGCGTAATCAACTCCGCCATTCAACTATGGAGAGTGAACGCACGCGCGTTTTAGAAGAGCCGCGTTTTTCAGTGCAAGCACGGCAAGTGAATGCGGCAGATTTTTTTGCCCAGTTGACCAATGAAAGCCCGTATAGTTTGGTGGTACATCCTGATGTTCGTGGCAGTATTACCGTTAATCTGCGCGATGTGACATTGCAAGAAGCACTCGATGTAGTGCAGGACATCTACGGCTTTGATATTCGCCGTGAAGGGCGTATTTATCGTGTTTTCCCTGCAGGCTTGCGTACAGAAACACTCTCGTTGAATTATTTGTCTTTGCGTCGCCAAGGTTCATCGCAAACCTCAGTGACGTCTGGTGGTGTAGCGGATCAACAAGGCGGTGTCCGCAATAACCGCGGTAGCGGCGTTTCCGGTAGTGCGCTGGGCCCAGGCGATATTGGTAATAATTTACGCGGAGGCCTGCCAGCTGGTGGTGGCATTTCTGGGCTTTCTGGACAAACTGGATCGTCAATTTCGTCTGAATCAGAAACGGATTTTTGGGACGGATTACAAAATATACTTGAGGGTATTGTCGGTACCGACGGTGGCCGTCGAATTGTCGTCTCACCACAAGCCGGTTTAGCCACAATTCGCGCGTATCCGAATGAAATACGCGCGGCCCGTGATTTCCTTAACGCCGCAGAAAAGAGCTTACAACGACAAGTAATTCTTGAAGCACGAATCGTTGAAGTCTCTTTGAATGAAAGCTATCAACAGGGTGTTGACTGGAGTCGCATTACCAGCCGCATCGGTTCTGGCGTCACGCAGTTTGGTTTTAGTGGCAGTTCAGTAGACGCGGGCTCATTGAGCGGCGTTTTTGGCCTGCAATTCGAGAGCCAGTCGTTTAATGGCATGATTGAAATGTTGTCGACCCAAGGTAACGTTCAGGTTCTCTCTAATCCGCGAGTGACGGCTACAAATAACCAAAAAGCAGTGATTAAAATTGGTGAAGACGAGTATTTTGTAACGGACGTCTCAACCACGACAGTGACGGGTACGGCAACAACGTCAACGCCGAATGTGCAGCTAACGCCGTTCTTCTCGGGGATTGCACTTGATGTGACACCACAAATCTCAGACGACGGCAGCATTACCCTACATATTCGCCCCTCGGTCACGGAAACTCGTGAACAAGAGAAGATTATTCGTTTGAATAATGAGACCTTAGCGTTACCGCTGGCGCGAAGTAATATTCGTGAGTCCGATACCATCATTCGAGCGCGTGATGGGGAAGTGGTGATTATCGGTGGACTGATGCAGACCTCGTATACCGATGAAGTTAACCAAGTTCCTGTACTGGGCAATATCCCTGGAATTGGTGAACTGTTTAAAAATCGGCGCCAACGGGAAGTGAAAAAAGAGTTGGTGATCATGCTGCGCCCGACGGTCGTCGGTGTTGACACATGGAACACCGAACTTGAAGCGTCGCGCGAACTATTGCGTCGCTGGTATGACAGTCAGTAAAGAATTTTGTGGTCACTGCGTGCGATAGATGGGCAGAGTGAAGCTGCAGAAATAGGAGCACTATGTACTTATACCACTTTGGTTTAACGGAGCTGCCGTTTACTTTAACACCGAATACAAGCTTTTATTGTGGCATAAAAATGCACGATGAAGCGCTGCAGGTGTTATTGGCTGCGCTGAAAACCGGAGAAGGTTTTATTAAAGTGACAGGTGAAGTGGGCACAGGTAAAACGCTTTTGTGCCGTAAACTGCTTAACGATATTCCTGATCACTTTATAACTGCGTACATACCGAATCCTTACCTGCCACCGGCTGAACTGCGCCATGCGATTGCTGATGAGCTGGGCGTGCCAGAACATGATGAACAAGATCAGCACCGCTTAGTGCGAGCGATAGAGAAACGTTTAGTGGAATTGAATCAGCAAGGCCATTCGGTGGTGTTGTTGATCGATGAAGCACAGGCGCTTCCAACGGAAAGCTTAGAAGCGTTGCGCCTATTATCGAACTTGGAAACTGAAAAACGTAAGCTTTTACAGTTAGTGATGTTTGGCCAGCCGGAACTTGATGAACGTTTAGCAACACGCGAACTGCGGCAACTGCGGCAGCGAATTAGTTTTTCTTATCAGCTGCGACCACTGAGCGAAGAAGAACTTGGCCGTTATGTCAATCATCGTGTCCAAATAGCTGGTTTTAAGGGGCAAATTTTATTCACGCCCGAGATTATTTGGTGGCTGCATCGAGCATCGCGAGGTATTCCTCGCTTGACCAATGTTCTATGTCACAAAATGTTATTGCTAGCCTACGGTGGTGGCCGGCATCACTTAACGGTACAAGACGCAAAAATGGCGATCGCCGATACTGACGATGCCGAAATGCCCAAACGGAATGAATGGTTGTGGTTTGCGACCGGAGTAATCGGCGCGTCCGCGATTGCAATAGCGGCAATGTATGCCCTGGAGTTAATACCCTGATGAGTATCATTAACAAAATGCTCAAAGATATTGAAGAGCGAGAGTCGAGCGCAAAGGCGAAGCGCCCGGCTTACGTCTATTCAGGCAAATCAGTGGGTTCGCGTACTTGGGTTTGGCTGGTCGCTGGCGTATTGTTGGTCGCTCTCATTGTTGCTGGTTGGTGGGGTTTAACCCGTCATACCGATTTACTCGGTGCGCGCGTTCAGGTATTACCAGAAGCCGAACAAATGGTTATTTCGCGCCCTGCAACAGTGCGTGAAGAAGCAGAAATAACTGAGCCTGTGGCCGTCGAGATGGTGCCGTCTGCACCGGTAACTCGATCAACGCGAGCCAGCCAGTTGGCACAGCCTGTTGTTGCCGACGTTGACGAGGAGTTGGTTGAAGAAAATCAGTATAACCGTTTGCAAGCAATCACAGTCGTTGCGAGCGAAGCGGATGACTATCCGCTCGAAGACGAAATAGAAGAAGAGCCTGCCGGCGAGATGACCGTTGAGCGCAGTAGTCAAGATCAAAGTGCGGGTACCTTGTATCGCCGTGGTTTGGCAGCCGTGGAAGCGAACAATGTTCGCGAAGCAACACAACGCTTTCAAGAAGCTTTATTGTTATCGCCGGATCACCATGACGCACGTTTACAATTGGCAGCTTTAACCTTTGGTCGCGGTTTTCCGTTTGAAGCACTGACGATTTTGCAGGAAGGATTGCAGCGGCAACCGAACCATCACCCGTTTATTTTGTTGCAAGCGCGAATTTATGAGCGCTTGGACCAGCCTGAAGATGCTCTGGAGCTGCTTAGCACGCTCACTTTACAACTCCCTGCAGATGCGGATTTAATTTTAATGCAGGCGAATTTGGCCACAGATTTAGCTGATTGGTCGCTTGCCGTGCGTAACTATCAACGATTGGTTGAGTGGCGTGCTGACCAAGGCCATTGGTGGATAGCTTATGGCTTTGCATTAACCCAATTAGGTAACACTGAGCGGGCGCAACAAGCCAACTATTTTCGCCGTGCGGCGGACGCTTATCAACGCGCACTTAACGACAACCGACTGTCACCCGCTGCACAAGAATTTGCATTGCAACAACGGGAGGCATTGGGCTACTAATGGCAAGATGTCCCCGTTTAAAAATGCGGTTAGGTGACTTACTGGTTCATGAAGAAGTCATTACCGACGAACAATTAAGTCAAGCACTGAGTGCGCAGAAAACCAGTGGCCGAAAACTCGGAGACTTGTTGATTGAGCTAGGTCACTTGAGTGAAAACCAATTGCTTGAGTTTCTCTCCCAGCAGCTCAGTGTACCCGTTTTAAACTTGGCTGAACGGCGCATTAATGCGGATGTTGCTCGACTGATTCCTGAAGTTCAAGCACGTCGTCATCGTGCTTTAGTCATCGAAGCTGATGACGACAAAGCATTAGTGGCAATGAGTGACCCGGCAGACCTGACCGCGATTGATGCGCTGAGTGCTATTTTATCGCCGCGCGAAATCGAACTCGCAGTGGTCGCCGAACGTCAATTGTACGATTCGTTTGATACCGTGTATCGGCGAACTCAAGAAATTGAGCAGTTCGCCAGTCAGTTGCAAGAAGAGTCGCGTGACGAAAGCAAACTCGACCTTGGTAGTATGCTCGATGACAGTGATGACGATGTCACGGTAGCGCGCCTGTTAAAATCCATTTTTGCCGATGCGGTACAAATTCGGGCATCGGATATTCACTTAGAACCGGATGAAAACGGTTTGCGTATTCGGCAGCGGGTCGATGGTCAGTTGCAAGAAAACTTTTTAGATGAACGCGGTATCGCCTCGGCGCTGGTATTGCGGCTCAAGTTGATGGCCGGCTTAGATATTTCTGAAAAACGCCTACCGCAAGACGGTCGCTTCCAGATGAATGTGCGTAATCATGAACTTGATGTACGTTTATCAACCCTGCCAACCCAGTGGGGCGAAGCCTGTGTTATGCGTTTGCTGGATCAGTCCCATGGCCTGCTCAAGCTTGAGCAAACCGGGATGCCAGATAGCTTGATTCGGAAAATGCGTTATCACATGACCCGTCCGCATGGCATGATCCTGGTGACTGGCCCGACGGGTTCGGGTAAAACGACAACATTGTATGGTGTCTTGAGTGAATTGAATCAACCGAACAAGAAGATCATCACGGTTGAGGATCCGGTGGAGTATCGTCTCGAGCGAATTTCACAGGTACAGGTCAATAGTAAAATCGGCCTAACCTTCGCAAGGGTACTGCGCACAACTTTGCGGCAAGACCCGGATATCTTGATGGTCGGTGAGATGCGTGACCAAGAAACGGTTGAAATTGGTCTACGTGGTGCAATTACCGGTCATTTAGTCTTATCAACCTTGCACACCAATGACGCGATTACATCGGCGATGCGCTTAATTGACATGGGGGGCGCACCCTACCTTGTTGCGAGTGCCTTGCGGGCGGTGTTAGCACAGCGTCTTGTGCGACGAATTTGCGATCATTGTAAAGAACAAAAACAACCCGATAAGCAACAGCAAATGCTCTTACGGTAGCGTTGTGTCGGGTTATCCCGCAGACGCTAAGTTTTACAAAGGCCGTGGCTGTAACCGCTGTAACTTTACCGGTTACCGAGGGCGAGTGGGTGTTTTCGAATTACTCGAAATCAATGAAGAAATGATGGCTACTTTGCGCAATAGCGATACGCAAGGTTTCGCCGAAGCTGCGGCGCGTGTTCCAGGTTTTAAAACATTGGCGCAAGTGGGTCTGGACTATGCGCTGCAAGGTATCACTTCCGTTGATGAAGTGCTTACCCTTGCTGCTGGAACGCCCGTCTTTGAAGAGCAGGCTGCCCTGATTACTGAAGACGGCAGCACAGGCGAGCAAGACTAATGGCGACGTTTCGCTATCAAGGCCGTAATCGGGCGGGTAAGAATGTTTCCGGGCATGTTAATGCCGCCAATGAGAGTGCGGTTGCCGAACAATTAATGCGCTCGGGTATCGTGCCATTGCAAATTAAGCCGGCGCAGGCGAAAGACGCGAATCAAGCAAAAAAGAGCGCCAACATCGATGTTGGTCTGCAATTAAGGCT
>JAMCRH010000133.1 GCA_023380515.1 Gammaproteobacteria bacterium
GTGTAACCGCAGCTTCTTTAACCTCGAGAATTTTGGGTGAAACCACTGATAGGTTTTTGGGGACGCGGCGTCCTTCCTTGCGGGATTTGTTGCAGTCGAAGTAGACTGGCCAGATTATGAATTTGTCAAGTTTACGCATATCTTTCACCTATTTTTGGGCGTAGTAAGCGATTAGTTTTTCGCCGACTTCATCGACCCTGACGAAGCCGTAGCGTTCAAACTGTATGATGGCGTCTGGCTTTAACTTTTTGCACGCCACTTCAGAGTAGCCCTCAGTGACTGAGGCGTCTTGCTGAACCACCTCGGTTGGGTACTCGCTGCCTTTAGGTATCCACTGGATAAGTTGCACCTTGATTTTTCGGACATCTGTGTAGGACTCGCTTGCAAAGGCTGCGGTTACACCGGTTTCGGTTTTGTTCTGGATTTGGATGTTAAAGAGTTCCATGAGGCGGATGGTTTGCCCTTGTTCCATGGCTTGAGCATCTTTCTGGGCAATCCACAAAGATACAGCCTTTTCGTCGCCACTTGGAGTTACAGCGTATTCCCTAAAACCCCGTTCGGAGTGTTCAGGATGATGCGGCAATTTCGCCTGGAAGGCCTTCGGCAACCCCACAACTCTGAGTTCCGCTGGCTCTGCTACGAAGAAGTAGCGGTTGCTTGAGGCGTCGAGGACCTTGCGGTTATGCGAGTAGAGGTTCTCCCAACTCAAGGTAACATCGTTGGGTTTTGTGCCGACTTCGATGATCATTTTCTTTATGGCTTCAGGCGTGATCCCACGTTTCTTTAGAGCCGAAAACGTGCCCAGTCGGGGGTCGTCAAAGTCCGCGAAGGCGCCTTCTTTTATGCCTGCGACGATTTTGGATTTGCTCAATGCAGCGCCTGTAATCTTTAGCCTGCCATAGTGGATAGCTTCAGGGTATTCCCATCCGAGATGCTGATACATATACTTCTGGCGGACCATGTTAGTGTAGTGTTCTTTACCGCGTATGATGTGAGTCATGCCCATCAAGTGATCATCTACACCCGCTGCAAGATTGTAGAGGGGCCACAGGAAGTATTTACTGCCAACACGGGGGTGCGGATACTTTTTGGTATCAATAATGCGTAGCGCTGGCCAGTCACGGATAGCGGGGTTAGGATGATCTAATTCGGTTTTCACACGAACCACGGCTTGCCCTTCTTGGTAGCCGCCGCTGAGCATTTTGTGCCAGCGTTCAAGCTGTTCTGCGGGCGGGATGTTGCGGCATGGACACGCGTCTTTTGCCAAAGTTTTATTTCTGAATTCTTCTGGGGAGCATTCGCAGACGTATGCGTTGCCGTCGCCGACCATTCGCCCAACGATTTCGTAGTAGATTTCGAGGCGGTCACTTTGAATGTATTCTTCATCGACTTTACAGCCCAGCCATTTGAGGTCTTGGCGTATGGCGTCGTAGAATTGGAGTTGGGGCTTCTTGGTTTTAGGGTCAGTGTCTTCGAAGCGGAGGATGAATTTGCCGTTGTACATGCGAGCGTACTCGTGGCTTAGAACTATTGCGCGTGCGGAACCCAAATGCAAGACACAGTCAGGGTTAGGCGAGAAACGCGTTGTTATAAGCTTGTACTTGTCCGCGTTTGGCAGTGGAGAGAGCTTTTTCTCTTCGACTTCATGCTTCTTCTGCGTTTCAGGCCAATTCTTCTCTACAATGGCCTTCTGCTCAGAAAGCGATAAACCGTTAACTTCCGCTACAACCGCGTTTATGACGCCTGAAAGTTCCTTCACTTTGCTTCTTAGGTCAGCGCGTTCACCAAGGACTTTGCCGACCATAGCGCCGGCCTGCGCTTTACCATCATGCCCAACTGCATTTAAGAGTGCGGCTTTACGGATAAACTCCCGTAATTCTGTATCGTTTTCTAATGTCAAATCAGATACGCTCGCTTTACTTGTTTCGGGTTATCAAGAATTCGGCGAACGCTTTTAATTTTTCCTTAGCTTCCGGCGTGGGCAGGAGCTTATCGACTTCTTTCCAGCTGTCGGTAACCATGCTTTCCGCGAGGGCTTTGACGTACTCAAAGGCGCCATACTTTTTGATGATGGCCATGGCTTCGTTGCGCAGTTTCTGCTCAGAGGTGTGCATCGCAAGGATTTCGAGGAGACGTTTCTTGTCTTTCGCGTTTGCTTTCTGCAACGTGTAGATGACGAGGAGGGAGCGTTTGCCTTCGCTTATGTCTCCGCCGACACAGCCTTTACTTTTGGCAAATTCTTCGCCTGTTAAATCCAAAATGTCGTCCTGCATCTGGAACGCCACACCGATGCATTCAGCTAAGCGCCCCAGTTTCTCCACCAGTTTATCGTCCGCACCTGCCAGAACCGCCGCCATCTTCGCCGACATACGCGCCAGCGTCCCCGTTTTGTAGGCACACATCTGCAGATAGTCCTCTTCGCTTAAAGCGTCAGCGTTGGCTACACCGCGGTGCCATGCGATATCCATGGCTTGTCCCATGCTGAGGTTAATCATTTCCTGCACATAAATTTCGTAAATGTCACGTTGGGCTTCGGCTGAGAGTTTGCTTCTGTTCACCATCAGGGGCAGCAGAGGCAGATAGTACATGGCGTTCCCCACATTGATAGCTATGTCCATGCCGTAAATCTTGTAGGAGCATGGCTTTGCTCTGCGGACTTCCGATGAATCTTCGATGTCGTCTATAACCAAGGTGCCATTGTGGATAACTTCCGGGATGATTGAGAAGTCAAGGCAGTAGTCTGCTTTTTTGCCCAGAGCCTCGCAGATAAGCAAAAACAGCGTGGGTCGCCAGCGTTTTCCGCCGCGGTCAAGCATGTCCCAGATGGGTTCAGAGATGGCTTTGTTGAGCGGCTCTAAATTGTAGCTGTAGAGGGGCGGGTTAACTTTGAATAGGGCTGAGTTTTTGGTTAGTTTTCTGGGGATATATTTTTCAATTGCTTTATCAATTTGTGGGGCGGTATCTGCAAGAAACTTTTCTACGTTCACTTTACTTTGCGCCTCGTTTTGCGTATTTTTGGAGGTTGAATCCTCGGGCTGTGAGCCACTGGGCGGTTTTGCCCGTGATGACCACTGGAGTTTTGGGTAAGTCAGAGATTTTTTCGGCACCGACCAAGAACATGACGTTTCGCAGCTCTTCGATTAGGCAGCTGAGTTTCTGCTCGGTTTCTTTTGTGCCCTTAACTGCGGTTTGCAGAATCGGCTGAACGATGCTGGCTAAGCTGGCGTTTAGGGCTAAGGCTTTAGCTATGTCAGTGCCGCTTCTGATGCCACCCGACGCGATTAAGGGGAGTTTGACAGTTTGGGATGCCTCGATGAGGCTGACTGCGGTGGGTATGCCCCAGTCCCAGAGAGCTTCACCGATAAACTGCTGCGTTTCGCCGCCAATTTTTGGTGCACGATAGTATTCGACTGCTGCAAAGCTGGTTCCACCGACGCCGCTTATGTCGATGGCTTTGACGCCTGCCTTCTCAAGCGCCTTAGCATCTTCCGCCGACATGCCTGCACCTGTCTCCTTAACGATCACAGGCTGCTCGATTGCGGCGGCGATTTCAGCGATTTTTGTCAGAACACCCTTGAAGTTGGTTTGTCCTTCAGGCTGAACCGCCTCCTGTAGCGCGTTTAAGTGGACTGCCACTGCGTCAGCATCAATCATTTCCACAATACGTTTAACTTCTTTTACGCCATAGCCATGCACGAGTTGGAAATGATTGATGCTGACGCA
>JAMCRH010000134.1 GCA_023380515.1 Gammaproteobacteria bacterium
GAGGCAAGCGTTCTAAAGTAACGGTAGGTCTGGCTGGCCGAAATCCCCAAGTGTACAGACGCCTCATCGACCGACCACTCCCCTTTTTCTTCATCAGCTCACGTGGTGTCAAACCTCGCAGCACCTCCCATAGTGGCGCCATGTTGTCTTTGGAGATTAATTCTTTAAATGCTGTATCGGTCATAGCTCCTCCTTAAGATTCAGCTGATGTGTGTTTGTAAGGATCAGCAATTATTGTCTCTGCCGTAAATAAAACAATTTTTCGTAATGTGATAATTTTGCTTTTTATGCGGTTGGGGTCAAGGCAAAAATATGTATTTGCGACAAAAGTATTATCTTCGGGAGGCTTTGATACAGGCTATGGTGCTGGGCGCTCAAAAATTTTTTTAAGCAATCACAGCGTATTGAGGCAACTGATGGTCATGTGTGACAGTCAGTTATTGCTGTAAGCCCCTAGTGAGCTTTGCAAAAGATGCGCGCAGTGGTTTAAGGGCGCTATTAACAGACTGGAAATGTTGAGGTGGCTTTGAAAGAGAATTCTCAGGAACGGCTGCTGCGATTACTTTCCCTGTTCGCTGATGAAGAAAAAGGGGAGTGGTCGGTCGATGAGGCGTCTGTACACTTGGGGATTTCGGCCAGCCAGACCTACCGTTACTTTAGAACGCTTGCCTCGGCCGGTTATATTTCAGCCTATACGACAGGGAGGTATGTACTTGGCCCGGCGATAATTGAGCTGGACCGTAAACTAAGGATTGGCGATCCAATGATTCATGCGGCGAGAAGTATTATGCGAGAAATGCTCAGCACGGCACCTTCTGCCAGTATCGCCATTCTTTGCCGCTACTTCCGCGGCCAAGTAATGTGTGTGCATGAGGAATTCGAGACTTATCAGCACCATGAGATTAGCTATGAGCGTGGCCAGCCGCGACCTTTATATCAAGGCGCTGCATCAAAAGTGATTCTGGCCAACTTACCCTTACGCCAAGCTAGAGCCTACTTCAACAACGCTCCTGATAAATTCAACCAGTTTGGCCTTGGCGCCAATTGGACAGAGGTCAAGCGAAGCCTTCGAGAGCTTAGAAGCCAGCCTGCTATTATCACGGCAGGTGAGCTTGGAACAAGTGCCTCTGGGATTTCAGCCCCTATTTATGACGACAAGCGAGTTCTTGGAAGTGTTAGCCTCGTCTTACCGATAACCGTCGCAACAGAGGAAGTAACCTCTTTTTTGATGCCCGTTGTAGCAGCAGCAGGTCAAGAAATGACCCGTAAAATGCAGCACTTGGCTCAATTGCAGCAGTGATGAAGACGCCATCTATTTTGCCCCGTGCCTGCTTTCGCAGCACAGGGCTTTTTGTCAATCGCAAATGCTTAATTCATTGAGCGCTAGAAGGGATACTGGATACCTTGCTCCATCACACTGATCCATTGGGTGGTGGTGAACTCATCTAGGTTTGCGGGGCCACCGAAGCGACCGCTGGTACCTGAGCGGCCCATGCCACCGAAGGGTACCTGAAACTCATTGTTTACCGTCTGATCATTAATATGCACCATGCCTACTTTGATGCGATCAGCAATGCGCAGGGCTCGCTCTGTAGATGTGGAGTGAATAGCGGCGGCTAGCCCATAGGAGGAAACATTGACTAATGCGATAGCATCCTCATCGGTATCAAAAAGTGTAATGGGGGCTACAGGGCCGAAAATCTCCTCGCCAAAGGCAGGCATTTCTGGCGTCACGCCGCTAAGAACCGTGGCTTCAAAGAAGTTGCCATCGCGTTTACCGCCAGCGACTACCTTGGCACCCATTGCTACTGAGCGGTTCACGCTCTCCTCGAAGTGCTTAGCTTGTGTCTCATCAATCAATGGGCCGAGGTGTACCTGTTGTGTCCAAGGGTTACCTGTGACTAAGCGGGCGGCCCGGTCGGAGAGATTCTTCATGTATTTTCCGTCACTGAACGATGTATTAAATGGCGATCTACTATACGGAAAAATTTGATTTTCCAGCACAATCATGTAAAACGATCTCCTTCTTCATGACTGAAAAACCTAAACTGGCCTATCTAGACTAAGGGTCGACAACCCCGTGGAGCCGAGGTCGCCGACAATCTGTTTCCACAGATGGAAGAGGGTCTATGGAACAAGGCCTTATGTCATTTCACGCTTCTTTAGCCATTTTGCGGAATTTGGATAGTTGGCCTCCCCACAGGTTGACGCTGCGCGGTGTCGGCTCCCAAAGACGAGGAACATACGTCACCAAATCGTCGTGGAATTTCTCCATTTCCGCCGACAGTTCGATATGAGTTCCTGCTGGGTCATCGAAGAACACGAACAGGTTGTTGCCAGGACCGTGGCGGCCAGGCCCCCAGGTAACCTCTACGTTAAGATCGGTTAGTCGGTCGCACCACTGCTTGAAATCCTCCCACTCGCTGAGATCGAATGAGTAATGGTCCAACTGACCCCGCATTCCAATGTCAACAACCGCTAAGGTGTGGTGGTCACGATCACTTCTCAGCCACGCAAAATTGCCATTACTAAGCTGGTCGGAAAGAGAAAAACCAACAATATTGGCGTAGAACTCCACCATCCGTTTGACGTCGTCACTACCAACCGTCGTATGTTGAAAGCGAATCGGCCGACGCCCTATGTCCGCTTGGTGTTCCCCTAGGTGATCCATTGCCGTATGAAAGTGCACTCGGTTGCCGTCGGGATCTTCAAACTCAATGCCCTGCGGATCGCCAACAGCTGCATCCATATAGGCAGCATCCAGTGCCCTTACGACCACATTGGCATCTTCTAGCCGGCTTTGCAGTGCGTTGATCGATTCGCTATCCTGTGTTTCAAATCCGAAGTGGGTTAGCGCGTACTTTCCCGATATTAGTTCGATGACGTGGTGCCCACTTCCCCAGCCTAGACGTACCACGCCCTCCAAGGAATTTTCATGCACTGCCATACCTAATACTCGCTGGTAGAAAACTGTGGTTGCCTCAATATCAGGTACACGGAAACCGATATGAGAGACGCGCGTCCCACTCAGCTTTTGCTGTGAAGGGTTCGTATCAATGAGCAGTCGGTTGTTATTCATTATTTACTCCAGAATTAGTGAGTTGCCGAAATGTAGCCTTGTTAATTCAAGGGTGCTCTGGTTTAACCAAGATGGCTGATTGTTAAGCCGTCTCTGACATGTCTGGTGCATTATGCTAATTAGCTAAGCCCTAATTGCTGCGGAAGCCACAGCGACAAGGCGGGCACCAGGTTGATGATTGCCATGCACACGAACATGGCAATCAAAAATGGGATCATGGCTCTGAACAGCCCGAACATGGATACTTGAGTGGTCGAGGTAACGACAAACAGGTCGCCCTTAACACCGCGTTAATC
>JAMCRH010000135.1 GCA_023380515.1 Gammaproteobacteria bacterium
GTTTCGCGGCTCTATTTATCGGAACGACTTAATCACCCGTTTCGAGGTTGGCCTGTCGGCAGGATCGCGCGATTTTAATTTATACAAAGAATTAGCGCCCAATAACCTGCATTACGACCAACAACAAAAGCGCTATTTTCAAACCGAAAGCTTTCAGCCGATATTTACGCACGACCCGCAACGCACGCTGATTAAACTCGCCCACGATATCTCAGACGGTTTCGACGCCATTGGTGATATTCACTTTCCGGTAGAATCTTCTTCGCGATTAAACGTACCGGACTTGTTTATCGTCGCGAAAGTCGTGCAAGCGATTTTGAACAACAAGGTGATTCGTGCGCAGTACACCTCGCTCAGCAGCGGCAACACCGAACGAGAGCTTGTACCGCATTCTATTGTTGATAATGGCTTACGTTGGCACATACGCGCCTATGACCGCAAATCGCAAAGCTTTCGTGACTTCGTGCTGACCCGCGTCACAAAAGTGACCCTTGGCGCCGACGCCGAGGAATTCGAAAGCGCCGAAAACGACCACGACTGGCAGCGACTCATTCCGCTGCAACTGGTGCCGCACCCACACAACATCAAACACAAAAGCGCGATTGAAGCCGACTATGGCATGGAAAAAGGCCTGCTCACCATAGAAGTGCGGGCAGCAATGGCTGGCTACCTGCTCCGCCGTTGGAATGTGGATTGCACTGAAAATGCAGATTTAGCCGGGCCAGAATATCAATTGTGGTTACGCAACCGAGTAACGCTTGTGGATACACCGAATTTGGCGATTGCGCCGGGGTATGGGTGAGGTTCGATGAGTGACAGCAATCGCTACACGGTAACGGGTGATGAAGGAGTATTCGAGCCTGGCTCAAATGAACAAGTTCTAAAGAACTTACTCGGTATCGTTGATCCAAATGAGATGAACGTGGTCGAAACAGAGCTTCTTGATGCTTTGTATATGCATATTTTTGAAAATATCCCTGAGAATATAACGTTTTCGACAATCTCTCATTGGCACAAAATGTGGCTTGGTAATGTATATCGCTGGGCTGGTGAGATTCGAACAGTGAATATGGCTAAGCCGGATATCGATTTTGCGTCGCCGCTTCAGATCCCGAGACTTGCAAATCGCCTTGAGGCAGAGCTGTTAGCGCATTACGGACACTTACCAGAGTTAAACGATGATGAACTTGTTCTTTTCATGAGCAAGATCCATGTAGAATTTATATTGATTCATCCCTTCCGAGAGGGAAATGGACGAATTTCAAGACTCTTACTTGATGTGATAGCAGTAAAAGCGGGGCTCGAGCCGTTAGATTACAGCCTTTGGGACAAACACAAACCGTTTTATTTCAAAGCGATTCAAGCAGGACGAGATGGAGATTTACAGCGCATTTAACGATTGATTAGAGACGTTATGAATCAGCCATAACGCTCTCATAGAGCAAGGGTTACTTTTTTCGCTGTATGTGAGGAAGATTTCAAGCGGTTTTCGATAAGCTCAATTTTTTCACCAGTTTCGATAGCACTTGAACTCGCAACTGAGCGAATAATTCGGCTTCGAGAAACTTTGATAGGCTGATGAGATGGCTTGCGAGTCATGTGTACGCTCCACTGTTTCAATGTCGCTTTAATGTATAGCATTATAGCATGGAACAACAGGCTTATCAGCCTTTAGAGCCTCGGAGCACGCATAAATGGCGAGGTACCGGCGAAGGCGAGGCACCGCCTAGCGTGAAGGCAAAACAACAGATAGAAACCCAAAAACGGACAAGTACAATGGACAATACGGAACAAAAGTTCTTAAAAGATTTAGACGACAAACTTTGGAAAGCAGCAGATAAGCTGCGCGCTAACTTAGACGCCGCAAACTACAAGCACGTGGTATTGGGGCTGATTTTCTTGAAATACGTATCCGATGCCTTTGAAGAGCGCCAAGAGCAACTCCTTGAGCTGTTTAGCACAGAAAGTGACGACAACCTTTACTTCATGCCGCGCGACGACTTTGGTAGTGACCAAGACTATCAACAAGCACTGCACGACGAGCTGGAAATTCTCGATTATTACCGTGAAGCCAATGTGTTTTGGGTGCCGAAGGAAGCACGTTGGAACACCATTAAAGAGAAAGCTGTGTTGCCGATTGGTGCTGTACTTTGGAAAGACAGTACCGGCAGTGAAGTAAAGTTGCGCTCAGTGTCCTGGTTAATCGACAACGCTTTAGAAGAAATTGAAAAGAGCAACGCCAAACTGAAAGGCATTTTGAACCGCATTAGCCAATATCAGCTTGAAAACGACAAACTTATTGGCCTCATTAATACCTTTTCCGACACCTCCTTTACCAAGCCAGTGTTGGCAGGCGAGCGACTGCAATTAAAAAGCAAAGACATCCTCGGCCATGTGTACGAATATTTCCTCGGTCAATTTGCTTTAGCCGAAGGCAAGCAGGGCGGTCAGTATTACACGCCGAAAAGTATCGTCACGCTCATTGTGGAAATGCTCGAACCTTATTCAGGGCGAGTGTACGATCCAGCCATGGGCTCGGGCGGATTTTTCGTCTCCAGCGACAAGTTCATTGAAGAGCACGCTAGCGAGCAACACTACGACGCCAGCGAGCAGAAAAAACATATTTCCGTGTATGGCCAAGAATCGAACCCGACCACATGGAAGCTTGCCGCCATGAACATGGCGATTCGCGGTATTGATTTCAATTTCGGTAAGAAAAACGCTGACACTTTTTTAGATGATCAGCACCCTGATTTACGCGCCGATTTCGTAATGGCCAACCCGCCATTCAACGTGAAGGAATGGTGGAGCGAATCGCTCGCTGAAGATGTGCGCTGGCAATATGGCACGCCACCAAAGGGCAACGCTAATTTCGCATGGGTGCAACACATGCTGCACCACTTAGCACCCACAGGCAGCATGGCAATTCTTTTGGCCAATGGCTCCATGAGTTCAAACACCAATAACGAAGGTGAAATTCGCAAGCGCTTAATTGAAGAAGATCTCGTGGAGTGCATGGTGGCCTTACCAGGGCAGTTGTTCACCAATACGCAAATACCCGCCTGTATTTGGTTTTTC
>JAMCRH010000136.1 GCA_023380515.1 Gammaproteobacteria bacterium
ATCTAAAAGCGCTTCGAGTGCGCCTTCAGGTAACGCGTCAAACGCATCGTTAGTAGGTGCAAATACGGTATATTCACCGTCTTTGTCCAATGCATCCTGCATACCGGCGGCTTCCAATGCCGTGACTAACGTAGAAAAACGATCATCTTCTTTCGCCAAACTAACAATGTCTTTCTTGTCATTATCATAACCGCCGCCGTGGTTGTGTGCTAATGCTGAGAAAGACACTGAAGCTGCGACTAATGCTGCAATACTTGAAATACCTAATGTACGTTTGTTTAACATGGTAATACCCTCTCATCGTTGATTCACCATGTTATACGGCAGGCGCATTCAAAACGGATGCGTCCTTTACACCTTAGTTACATTGACCTGGAGGCTGTCTATCGCGGTGCGGCCTGTAACAAGATATCGGCAACGCCGTCATCTAAGTGCGTGCGCAGGTGTTGTTCATATCGTGACGTAGTGAGGTAACCACTCTCAGCTGCAAAAAAGGCGGTCATCAGTGTGCCCCAATCATTGGTGTGCGGCATAATAATACCAAACTGCTCGCCGTCTAAGTTAAATTCTGGATGATGCTTAATTGCCGTGCCCTGCTCTACTGCGCGGTAATAATTATACGCGTCAATGTAGCTGTAATGCCCACTTACCACACCATCAATCACGGCTTGATTGGTGTTCACCCGTGCAAGTTGACGATTTGGCTGATGGGTATCACGTAATTCACGAATCCTAACTTCATGTAAGGTGCCGGCGAATGCTAACGGCTCTAAAGCTTCTGCCGCACTGGCAAACATGTCAGGTGACGTGATCGTCTCAGTGTCATCCGGGGTAATTAAAACCGCAACGTTGTATAAATAAGGCGGTGAAAACTGCAGTTCGTTGCGGCGCTCTTGGGTAATGGTCACATTACCGAGACCAAATACGCCACCCTGCGCATGACTAACCCGGGCGTACATGTTTGACCAATCCTCATCGGCGACAAAATTTAAGTTCATCTGAATGCCATGATGGCGCTCAAACCAAGCTTCAAAATCACGCATGATTTCAACCGCTACACCCGTCAGTTCCTCGTTCTCATTCAGGTAGGCAAATCCTGGAGCTGGTACATAAATCACTTTTAAGTCCGCAACTCGCTCACTTTGCGCTTGCGCGAACGTGGTTGCGGCATCAACGTCAGGGGTATCGTTCGCTGCACCCTCATCGGAGCATGCACTCAAGGAAATGGCGGCGCAGACGATAGCGATAAGATATTGTATATTTTTTGTTTTCATTCTGTGTTCCTGACAATAAAGTAAATGAGACGACACTATCCGAGCCGTTACCTGCGAGCATGAACGAGGACAATAACGGTAGTGGCCACCTAATGCACACTAGACTAACAAAAATATCTGTCTGCCGGTAAACAAACTAGCTACCGTAGAATAATTAGGAGAATAGTATATGGCATGGTTAGCAAAAATGACGATTAGCCAACGATTACTGACACTACTTGCGATTGCGGCTGGAGGAACCGCGTTAATGGTTCTATTTATGTTGGTGAGTTTACGCAGCATGATTATTGATGCTGAACGCGCCAAGCTCGATGCACTCAACGATTCTGCAATTACCATCGTTGCGGATTACTACCAGCGCTTTCGTAGTGGGCAAATGAGTGAAGAAGCCGCACAACAAGGTGCTATAGCTCGCCTGGATGGCATTCGCTATGAAGGCAATGAATATATGTTCACCTTGAATCGCGACGGTGTGCTGATTCAACATCCATTCTCTGGCCAGCGCGGACGCAATGTGGTCGGTTTTACAGATCCTCAAGGCACCCCCTTATTTCAGCTCATGTTAGAGCGCACCGAATCTGACACCCGGGCAACCGTTGAGTATATGTGGGAGCTGCCCGGTAGTAGTGAGCTAGTGCCCAAGATTACCCGTGTCATTCGCTTTGATAACTGGAACTGGGTGATTGGCAGTGGCGTCTATTTGAATGATGTCTCCAGTCAATTGCTCACCCAGTTTTGGCGCTTAGCGCTGTTTGCTACCGCACTGTCAATTCCGCTTCTTATTGTATTTGTGGTCATTATCCGCTCAATCGTACGACCGCTTAGGCACACCATCGCCGCATTACATGACATTGCGGAAGGCGAAGGCGACCTCACCCATCGTTTAGACGCCACTGGGCGCGATGAAATATCCCAGTTAGGTGCCAGCTTTAACAACTTTGTCAGCAAAATTAGAAAGCTCGTCATTGCGGTGCAGGAAAGCGCCCAGCACGAACAAGAAGCAGCCCAGCGTCTAAACCAGCTGACCGACACCAGTGCAGGGCTCAGCGGGCAACTACAGACGCAAACCAATTCGGTGGCGACGGCCATTACCGAACTTTCCGCCTCGGCATCGGAAGTGGCAAACCACGCCCGCGACGCAGCAGATTCAGCCAATCAAGCGGACGAAGAAGCTAAACGATCCGCGACCATTGTCCACCAGACAGTGGCTCACGTAGAAGACTTAACCAAGCAACTGGAGCGTGCTTCACAGCAAGCCCAAAACTTGCAACAAGGCTCAGACAAAATTGGTAACATTTTGAATGTTATCGTGACGATTGCAGAGCAAACCAACCTACTGGCGTTAAATGCCGCGATTGAAGCGGCGCGTGCTGGAGAGGCGGGCCGCGGTTTTGCCGTTGTTGCTGACGAAGTGCGCACATTAGCCACACGCACGCAAGATTCAACCAAAGAAATAAGTCAGTTGGTGGAAAGCATTCAGCAGGCGATTAGCCACGTATCCGCGGTGATTTATAGTGTGCAAGAAGCCTCGACAACCACCCGCGACGAAACCGTACAGGCCGAATCTGCGATTGCCAACATACGTAACTCGGTTGCAGATATTTCAGCGATGAATTTGCAGATTGCCAATGCCACAGACGAACAAAGTCGCGTCACCATGGAGGTCAACGAGAGCGTCTCTGACATTAGTGATTTGACCAATGATAATGAGCGCAATAATGGCTCACTCATTGAGTTAAGCCGCGCATTGAGTGAGAGTAGTCAAGATTTGGCGAAGCTGGTTAGTCAATTTAAAACCGATTAATTATTGGGAATATACGACTGGAACAAAATGTCTTTTTGCTCCAGCTGTTCGCTATCAGCCCCGTGAATGCTAAAG
>JAMCRH010000137.1 GCA_023380515.1 Gammaproteobacteria bacterium
CGGAAGCGCAGCAATTTTCGACGCTTGCATACCCACTTCTTCAGTGCGAATGGTCAGTGTAATATCTTCACCTTCAAGAATGACGTGTGTTAAGTCAGTCTCTTCGTTTGCAACAAATTCGACATCGAGATCAGTTGCTAATGCAATTAAACTTTCTTCGTCTTCTGGCCCAAAATCGTGGTGAGCTGCCGCAATTGCAAGCACACGATAAATTGCGCCACTGTCGAGTAAATGCCAACCAAGTTTTTCCGACAGCAAACGGCTGACGGTTCCTTTGCCTGACCCACTCGGACCATCAATGGTAATGACTGGCGCGATGACAGGCTTTGTCACTGTGTTGGTTGGTTCAATATCGGACATGTCGACCTCTTTAACTGCAACATCGAGCTTTAAACCCCATGTTTGAAAACCAATCTCGGATTCAGTTCCAGCATACACCGAGACTTTTGCCCCACCTACCGCTACTTTTGTAAGCCATAGCGGAAGTACTGGATAAAATCCAAGGCGCGAAAATTATACGGATTTTTGGCGAAATTGCACCTTCTATCGTACTTCCACGCAAAATCTCCAGTTTATGGATTTTGCGGTAAGCGACACAAAGCTAGAAAGTCTTGGAAAAAATGCGGATATGTTTTTCGGCAACAGTCTGGATCTAAAATAGTCACGCCTGCCGGTGTAAATGCGAGCAAAGCAAAGCACATGGCCATGCGGTGATCATCGTAGGTAGCGATTTCAGCGTGCTGAATTTCTAACGGTGGTGTGATGATAATGGCATCTTCGAGTTCTGTAATTTCAGCGCCTACTTTCTGCAACTCAGTTGCCATAGCATGCAAGCGGTCCGTTTCTTTTAAACGCCAGTTATAAATATTGCGAATTGCCGTCGGCCCTTTAGCAAACAACGCTGTTGTTGCGATGGTCATGGCGGCATCGGGGATTTCATTAAGGTCGAAATCACCACCTCGCAATGGCTGGACACCTCGGCTCACAGCAATGGAACGGGGCTGATAATCAACTTCGGCTCCCATTTGCGCTAACACCTTGGCGAACTCTTTATCCCCTTGCAAGCTTTCCGTGCCGACCCCGTGAACGGTAATCGTACCACCGGCAATTGCTGCTGCAGCAAGGAAATAAGAAGCAGATGAGGCGTCACCTTCAATCCAATACTGTTGCGGACTGCGATAGACTTGGCCACCAGCAATGACAAAACGATGCGGTTCCGGCCATTCGACCTGCGCACCAAAGTGACGCATCATGGCAACCGTCAAAGCAATATACGGCGCTGATACGATTGTGCCAGTTAAAACAACTTCGCTGCGCTGCGGCAATAAGGGTAAAACCATTAATAGTGCGGAAATAAACTGGCTGGACAAACTGCCGTCAATACGAACTTGCCCACCGGTTAGCGCGCGACCGTGGATCTGTAATGGCGGATAGCCATCCTGCTCAGGGTAGTCAATTTCCGCACCTAACTGCCGCAGAGCGTCGATTAATGGTCCAATTGGGCGCTCATGCATGCGTGGTTCACCATGCAAGAGAAACTCACCCTGGCTGGCTGCTAACGCTGCTGTTAAAGGGCGCATTGCCGTTCCAGCATTACCAAGAAAGAGTGCCAATGGTTGCTCATTCGACGTCGTTGGTGCATTAAATAGCCCACCACCACCGACCACGACTGTTTCAGTGCGCGCGCCACCTTCTTGAGTACTAACTCGATCGATGACCTCGATACCTAAAGCCCGCAGCGCTGCCCGCATGTGCTGGGTATCGTTACTATCGAGCATGTTTTCAAGTACAGTCGTACCCTCGGCTAACGCCGAAAGTAATAAAGCTCGATTAGCAATGCTTTTCGAGCCAGGGAGGAAGACTTCGCCCTGGCAACCAGAGCGATAATCCAAAGTTAAAGCGTTTTTCGTCAAAGCAAGGTTTCCATTGCTGCACAGAACTTGGCGTTTTCTTCTGGTAAGCCGATGCTCACGCGTAGATGATTTGGCAATTCATAGCCAGCTATTGGACGGACAATCACGCCCTGCTGCAATAACTGTTGATAGATTTCAGCCGCCTTAGGGCCAACTTCGATGGTGACGAAGTTGCCGTGTGAAGGGATATACGGTAGTCCATGCGCATCACAAAACGTAGTGATTTGAGCCATACCTTCGGCATTCAGTTGCACAGAACGCTGAATGAAGTCGTCATCTTGCAACGCTGCAAGTGCTGCAGTTAGCGCGAGTTCATTCATATTGAATGGTTGGCGAATGCGATTCATTAGGTCTGCAACTTGTGGATGCGAAACTGCATACCCTGCGCGTAAGCCGGCCAAACCATAGGCCTTTGAGAATGTCCGCGTAACTACTAGGTTCGGGTAATCTTCAATCCACTGCAACGACGGTGCGCGATCACGCTCAGGAACGTACTCGTAATACGCTTCATCCAGTACCACCAACACATGACGAGGAACTTTGGCAATAAAGTCCTGTAGCTCTGCGGTCGTTAAGAATGTACCCGTTGGGTTGTTCGGGTTAGCAACAAAAATCATCCGCGTTTTTGGCGTAATAGCGGCCAACATGGCATCGAGATCGTGACCATAGTTTTTCGCTGGTACCGCTACTGGTTTTGCGCCGATTGCTTTAGTAACGAGTGGATAAACCACGAAAGCGTGCTGAGCGAAGATGACTTCGTGCTCTGCAGTGACGTACGTGCGTGCAAGCAGTTCAAGGACGTCGTTGGAACCATTGCCTAAGGTGATTTGGTTCATCGCAATACCGAATTTATCGGCTAACGCTTGTTTCAAGTAAAAGCCATTGGCATCTGGGTAGCGTGCAAGGCTGGAAATCTTTTGCGTGAGCGCTTCACGAACCAAATGACTGATACCAAGAGGGTTCTCGTTGGAGGCTAACTTCACAATATTTTGAATCCCTAGTTCGCGCTCAACTTCTTCAATCGGTTTACCTGCTTGATATGGCTGCAACTGACGAATTCCTGGCAATGCTAGGCTTGCCGCATCAAAATCTTGCATAACTTCCTCTATTTATTCTGTGGTTATCGTTATTATGAATATTGCTTCTCAAATCGAGTCATGAAGTCAACTAAGGCTTGGGCGCCAGCAAAAGGCATCGCGTTATACATACTGGCACGCATACCGCCAACAAAGCGGTGCCCCTTCAGTGACATGAGGCCTTCCGCTTCGGCTTCACGCAAAAAGACTGCATCGAGCGAGTCGTCGCGTAATTGAAATGGCACATTCATGCGAGAACGGTTGGCAATGGCGACGGTGTTACGGTAAAAGCTTGAGTTATCAATACATTCGTATAGCAACGAAGCTTTACGCTGATTCAGATCAGCCATTGCTTCAACACCACCTTCCGCCTTCAACCACTTGAATACTTCAGCGGCGAGATACCATGCAAAGGTATTTGGCGTGTTGTACATCGACTTATCTGCAGCTTGCACTTTATAGTTCATCACAGTGCAAACTTTGTCTTGGCAGGTTTCTGCTATCAGGTCGTTACGCACGATAACAACAGCAAAGCCTGATGGGCCGATATTCTTCTGTGCACCCGCATAAATCAAACCAGATTGGCTAACGTCGATGGGCTCCGCAAGAATAATCGAGGACATATCTGCAACCACCGGTACGCTAACATCGGGTACCGTATGTAATGCGATGCCATCAACGGTTTCGTTTGGGCAATAATGCAAATAAGCGGCATTTTCACTGAGTTGCCAATCGCTCACTTGCGGAATAGCTTTACCCGCTGCGGTTTCGGTTACTTTCGCAACCACATTAACCTGCTGCACGTATTTAGCTGCTTCGCGAATGGCAAATTGTGACCAGATCCCCGAGTCGAGATAATCAACGGTTGCGTCGGGTTTGGCGAGGTTTTGTGGGACGGCAGAAAATTGTCCGCGCCCACCGCCATGCATGAATAAAACCGTGTAATTATCAGGAATGGACATTAAGTCGCGTAAGTCTTGTTCGGCTTCTTCAGTCATCCGCACGTAAATGGGATCGCGGTGGCTAATTTCCATCACTGAAATACCAAGACCTTGCCAATCACAGAGTTCTTTTTGTGCTTTCTTTAGAACTGGGGCCGGCAACATCGCCGGCCCCGCAGAGAAGTTAAACTTCATCACCTGACTCTCCAGCTGCAGGAGACTCTTCACCCTCACTGCCGCCTTCTGCTAACAACTCATCATCGAGCTCAAGCTCTTCTTCAATTTCTGCAATTCGCGCCATACCGACCACGAATTCTTGGTCGCCCGTGCGAATTAAAGTCACGCCTTGAGTATTACGACCAACTTGTGAGACTTCGTCGACACGCGTTCTTACCAAGGTTCCCCGGTTGCTGATCAGCATTAAGTGCTCACCTGGCACAACTTCCGCTGCACCAACAACGGCACCGTTGCGCTCGGACACTTTAATCGACACAACGCCCATAGTCGCCCGGCTCTTTGCTGGGTAGTCTGCTAACGGCGTGCGCTTACCATAACCATTTTCAGTCACGGTTAAGATCGCACTTTCTTGGCTGCGCGGAACAATCAGCGATACAATTTTTTGACCTTCGCTAATTTTCATACCGCGAACACCCGTTGCTGTACGACCCATCGAACGAACTTGATCTTCGCTGAATCGAACCACTTTACCGGCGTCAGAGAACAACAGAATTTCGCTTTGACCATTCGTCATGTCAACGCCGATCAGCTCGTCGCCTTCATTCAGGTTCAATGCAATAATCCCGCTAGTACGTGGCCGTGAGTATTCCACCAATGGTGTCTTCTTAATGGTGCCTTTGCGGGTTGCCATGACAACGAACCGATCTTCGTCAAAATTCGCGACCGGAAGAATGGCGGTAATGCGCTCATTTTCTTCCAGCGGCAATAAGTTC
Source organism: Gammaproteobacteria bacterium (assembly GCA_023380515.1). Next base: position 4,881 of record JAMCRH010000137.1, read on the forward strand.
ACGATTGGTTTGCCGCGCGCTGCACGACTCGCATACGGCAACTGGTAGGTTTTCATCCAGTACACACGGCCACGACTTGAGAAACAAAGAATCATGTCATGGGTATTGGCTACCAGCAGACGCTCAATGAAGTCTTCGTCTTTCATTTTCGTTGCTGCTTTGCCTTTACCACCACGTTTTTGCGCTTCGTATTCTTTCAACGACTGATACTTCACATAGCCTTGGTGCGACAAGGTCACGACGACGTCTTCTTGTTCGATCAGATCTTCCATGTTGATATCGTGGCTAGCGGCAGTGATTTCAGTACGACGCTCGTCGCCGAACTCCGCTTTGACTTGCTCTAACTCTTCACGAATCACTTCCATAAGCCGCTCCGTACTACCCAAAATATGTAGTAATTCGGCAATTGCTTCGAGCAATGATTTGTATTCGTCGAGAATTTTTTCGTGTTCTAAACCAGTTAACTTATGCAAGCGCAAGTCAAGGATGGCTTGTGCTTGGACTTCAGTTAAGTGGTAGCTTGAACCAACGACACCAAAGCCGGTTTCGACCCAATCTGGGCGTGCAGCATCGACCCCTGCCCGTTCAAGCATGACCGCAACATCGCCAAGCTGCCAGGCTTGCGCAATTAGTTGCGCTTTCGCTTCGGCTGGTGACGGAGAGGCCTTGATAAGGTCAATAATTTGATCAATATTCGCCAGTGCAATCGCCAAACCTTCGAGGGTATGCGCACGCTCACGCGCTTTGCGTAACTCGTATACCGTCCGACGCGTCACTACTTCACGGCGATGGGTAATGAAGCACTCGAGCATTTCCCGCAAGGTAAATAACTTCGGCTGACCTTTATCTAGCGCAACCATGTTGAAGCCGTAAGCTACTTGCATTTGGGTGTTCTGGTATAAGTGATTCAGCATCACTTCGCCCGATTCGCCACGCTTCAGCTCGATAACAATACGCATACCGTCTTTATCCGACTCGTCGCGTAATGCACTGATACCTTCTATTCGCTTCTCTTTTACCAGGTCCGCAATTTTTTCAATCAGTTTTGCTTTGTTCACCTGGTAAGGGATTTCATGCACGATAATGGTGTCGCGACCGTTATTTTCATCGGTAATGACGTCGGCACGTGCACGAATATAAATTTTGCCCCGCCCTGTTCGGTAGGCGTCAATAATACCTTGACGACCAGACACAATCGCTGCAGTTGGGAAGTCAGGGCCCGGAATATGCTCCATGAGCTCTTCTAACTGAATATCCGGGTTGTCGACCATGGCTAAACAGCCATTGATGACTTCAGTCAGGTTATGCGGTGGGATATTGGTCGCCATACCAACAGCGATACCCGAAGAACCATTGGCAAGAAGGTTCGGAATGCGCGTTGGTAAGACTTCAGGAATCTGTTCAGTACCGTCGTAGTTGGGTACAAAATCAACGGTTTCCTTGTCGAGATCGGCAAGTAATTGATGGGAGATCTTTGCCATCCGAACTTCGGTGTAACGCATTGCTGCTGCAGAGTCACCATCGACCGAACCAAAGTTACCTTGGCCGTCAGCAAGCATATAACGCAGCGAAAATGGCTGTGCCATCCGAACAATTGTGTCGTACACGGCTGAGTCACCATGGGGGTGATATTTACCGATGACGTCACCAACAACCCGAGCTGATTTTTTGTATGGTTTATTAAAGTCGTTACCGAGCACATTCATCGCAAACAAAACACGACGGTGAACCGGCTTCAGACCATCTCTCACGTCCGGTAATGCCCGGCCAATGATAACGCTCATGGCATAATCAAGGTAGGAATTCTTTAGCTCATCCTCGATATTGATGGGCATGACTTCTTTGGCAAGATCACTCATATTTTTTCCCTAACTAGTACTCTTAGTATCGTTATAATTTTCGAGTCAATCGTCTTACTTTAATAACCGAGCAGCATACCACAGGGTTCTGCCGTTGACGACTCCTGCCAGCGCTCAATTTAGAGGATTTTTGTGCTGATTTCGTAAAGACTAGCCTGTACGCAGAGGTTTCGGTAAACTCTGCGGCAATACAGACAAGATAGCCTAGGAATTCAATATGCAGGACAACGCTAAAGGCGCCGCATTCAACAACGTCGACCCAGCAGAAATCGAGAAGTTTAACGCCATGGCTTCGCGTTGGTGGGACCCAGAAGGCGACTTTCGTCCGCTACACCAAATCAACCCACTACGTGTTCAATTTATTGACCAATACGGGCTCGGGTTTGCCGGTCGTAAAGTTGTCGATATCGGTTGCGGCGGCGGCTTATTGAGTGAAGCAATGGCACGTGCTGGTGCGCAAGTCACAGGGATTGATATGAGTCCCGACGCCCTCAGCGTCGCGCGCTTGCATGCACTTGAATCCGAACTAATCATCGATTACCAACAAGTCACTGCCGAGGAGTTCGCCAGTCGTCATGCGGGACAATACGATATTGTCACTTGTTTAGAAATGCTCGAGCACGTGCCTGACCCTGCAGCTGTCATTGCCGCTTGTGCAGAACTGGTGAAGCCGGGTGGACGAGTCGTTTTTGCAACTTTAAATCGCACACTAAAAGCAAAATTACTCGGTGTTTACATGGCTGAGTATGTGCTGCGTTGGGTACCGCAAGGAACTCACGATGCGAATAAATTCATTCGCCCATCTGAGCTCATGAACATGGCTGAACAAGCTGGCTTAACCAGCATCGCGGCCACTGGTATTCATTTTAACCCGTTGCTGAATCAATTTTTCTTAAGTGACCGTAACCTTGACGTTAACTATCTTGTTGCATGCGAGAAGCCAGCTGAAGGCTAAGCCTTGGTAGCGAAGTCTGGGAGCAGTAGATGACGAAACTAGCAGTATTATTTGACCTTGACGGAACCCTACTCGACACTGCGCCGGACCTTGGCGCTGCGCTGAATTGTGTTTTACAGGACTATGGTCTGAGAGCATTACCCTTAAGTGATACACGCCCGTATGCTTCACATGGCTCTACTGGGCTTTTAAAGTTTGGCTTTGGCGAGCAATTTAGTCTAGCCAGTCCCATGCAACAACAACGATGGCGTCAGCAATTTCTTGATTACTACGAAGCCCGCATTTGTGAACAAACCCAACTATTTGCCGGTGTCAGTGAACTCCTTGCGAATCTTCATGCGCGTCATCTCGCAATTGGTATCGTCACTAACAAACCAACGCGTTATACCGACTTGGTGCTGCAAAGCTTTCCAGAGCTAGCCAAACTCGGCAGCGTGGTCTGTGGTGACACTCTGGCGGTCAACAAGCCCGACCCTGCGCCGCTGCACTTAGCTGCTGAACAACTGCAAGTGCCAAGCTCGCAGTGTATCTATGTTGGTGATGCGGAGCGCGATATTATTGCCGGGCGCAATGCTGGCATGGAAACTGTTCTTGCTCGCTATGGTTACATTCGCTGCGAAGAACAACCCGAAAACTGGCAGGCTGATTATGACATTCACGCACCGTTAGAATTACTGAAGATATTGGCGTAATTTTCAACGAGTTGTTTATCTGTTTTGTTATATATTCCAAAAGCCGTTTACAACATTTTTTATAAGTATAAAAAATTCTTAAGTGCTTGACTCGGCGCAAACACGCGCCAGTCGTACAGGCACAGAAAAATCAAGTCATTTCAGTGGCAAGAAATTAAATTTCCTACTTGATCAATTGCCATTCCATGACTAGCATAGCGGTCATCAACGCAACACTATATATTGTGTAAAAATCCCCCACTGATGAATATCAGACACAATATATAGTGATAAGAACAACTACTGCGAGGGACCCATGAGCCAGTCAATTTTTGTCACTAAACGCGATGGCAATCGCGAACCGCTTGATTTAGATAAGATTCACCGTGTCGTTAGTTGGGCGGCTGAAGGTCTGTCAAATGTCTCTGTTTCAGAAGTTGAGTTAAAAGCCCGAATTCAGTTTTATGACGGCATTAAAACAGCGGATATCCATGAGACCATGATTCGCTCTGCCGCAGATTTAATTAGCGAAGACGCGCCTGACTATCAGTACCTCGCAGCTCGCCTTGCTATTTTCCATCTGCGCAAGAAAGCGTATGGCCAATTCGAGCCTCCGCACTTGTACGATCACGTCACCAAGTTAGTCGAAGGTAAGCGCTATGACGAACACTTGCTGGCCGACTACAGCAAAGAAGAATTCGAAGAACTTAACAGTTACCTCGATCACAGTCGCGATCTGAACTTCTCCTATGCGGCCGTGAAACAGCTCGAAGGTAAGTATCTGGTACAAAACCGGGTTTCCGGTGACGTCTATGAAAGCGCGCAGTTTCTCTACATTTTGGTTGCGGCTTGTTTGTTTGCAAACTACCCGAAAGCAACACGTTTAGATTACGTACGTCGTTTTTACGATGCCACGTCGACATTCAAAATTTCCTTACCAACACCGATTATGTCTGGAGTGAGAACGCCCACTCGCCAGTTTAGTTCGTGTGTCCTGATTGAATGTGGTGATAGCCTCGACTCAATTAACGCCACCGCAAGTGCTATCGTGAAGTATGTTTCCCAGCGCGCTGGTATTGGTATCAATGCTGGACGAATTCGTGCGCTTGGAAGCCCCATTCGCAATGGCGAAGCGTTCCATACCGGCTGTATCCCGTTTTTCAAGTATTTCCAAACCGCTGTAAAAAGCTGTTCACAAGGCGGTGTACGAGGTGGTGCTGCTACCCTCTTCTATCCAATTTGGCATTTAGAAGTTGAATCACTGCTCGTATTAAAGAACAACCGTGGCGTTGAAGAGAACCGCGTTCGTCACCTCGACTACGGTATTCAGTTTAATCGAACCATGTACCAACGTTTGGTCAAAGACCAACACATTACACTGTTCAGTCCGTCTGATGTTCCAGGTCTGTACGACGCATTTTTTGCCGACCAAGATGAATTCGAGCGTTTGTACAACCAGTACGAAGCGGATGATTCGATTCGTAAGAAGCGCATTAAAGCGATTGAGCTGTTCAGTTTGTTCATGCAAGAACGCGCGAGTACTGGCCGTATTTATGTTCAGAACGTTGACCATACCAATACGCACAGTCCGTTTGACCCGAAAGTTGCACCAATCCGTCAAAGTAACTTGTGCTTAGAGATTGCATTACCGACTAAGCCACTACAACACATCAATGACGAAGAAGGTGAGATTGCACTGTGTACATTGTCTGCTTTTAACCTCGGTTCATTAGAGTCGCTTGACGATTTCGAAGAATGGGCAGACTTAGCCGTGCGTGCGCTTGATAGCCTACTCGATTATCAAGACTACCCCGTACCAGCCGCGCGAAATGCCTCATTAGCTAGACGTACCCTAGGTATTGGTGTCATTAACTTTGCCTACTACCTCGCCAAGAATGGTGTGCGTTACTCAGACGGCAGTGCGAATGGCCTTGTCCATCGTACGTTTGAAGCCATGCAATACTACTTGATGAAAGCGTCAAACGAACTGGCGAAAGAGAAAGGCGCTTGTCCGAAGTTTAATGAGACCACGTACGCCCAAGGCATCATGCCAATCGACACCTACAAGAAAGACCTTGACGCCGTCTGTGCAGAGCCATTGCATTACGACTGGGACAGTTTACGTGCCTCGATCAAGCAATACGGTTTGCGTAACTCGACCTTATCGGCACTGATGCCGTCAGAAACCTCATCACAGATTTCTAACGCCACCAACGGTATTGAGCCACCTCGTGGCCATGTTAGCGTGAAATCGTCGAAAGACGGTGTTATGAAACAGGTGGTTCCAGAGTTTGAGCGCTTACGCGACCAATATGAACTATTGTGGTCAATCCCAAGTAATAAAGGCTATCTGGAACTGGTTGGTATCATGCAGAAGTTCATTGACCAAACTATTTCTGCGAATACAAACTACGATCCGTCTCGTTTTGAAAGCGGCAAAGTGCCAATGAAGCAGCTGTTACAAGACTTGTTGTATGCCTACAAGTTGGGCGTTAAGACCTTGTATTACCACAACACCCGCGACGGTGCTTCGGATAGTCAAACCGACATGCCCGCTGAACTGCGCAAGAAGCTCGCAGAAAAAGAAGCTATGCAAGCGGTCACTGCGGTTATCGAAGAAGACGACGACTGCGCCGGTGGCGCTTGTAAAATCTGAGGAACATCATGCGATATTCAACGTTTAGTCAAGAAAGTGTGAATCCATTAGGAGAGCCGATGTTTTTCGGCAATCCAGTAAACGTGGCGCGCTACGACCAACAGCGCCACCCTATTTTTGAAAAGTTGATTGAAAAGCAACTCAGCTTCTTCTGGCGTCCAGAAGAAGTTGATGTCAGTCGCGACCGCGTCGACTTTCAAAAAGTAAGCGATAGCGAAAAGCACATCTTCATTTCTAACTTGAAGTACCAGACACTGCTTGACTCGGTGCAAGGCCGCAGTCCAAATATCGCATTTCTGCCGATCGTTTCTTTACCAGAGCTCGAAACCTGGATTGAAACTTGGTCATTTTCAGAAACGATCCATTCGCGTTCATACACGCATATTTTGCGTAACTTGTTTACTGACCCGAGTCATGTGTTTGATGACATCGTCAACAACACCGAAATTCAAGAGCGTGCGACTGATATCTCTAAGTACTATGACGATTTAATTTTCTATACCCAGCTTTGGCAAACGCATGGCGAAGGTGATGTCAGCATTGATGGCGAAACCTACTCGGTCAGTGTTCGTGGACTGAAAAAGAAACTCTTCCTGTGCATGAACTCAGTGAATGCGCTTGAAGCGATTCGTTTTTACGTCAGCTTTGCCTGCTCGTTTGCGTTTGCTGAGCGCGAACTGATGGAAGGTAACGCCAAGATCATTCGCCTGATTGCGCGCGATGAGAACCTGCACTTAAGCTCAACTCAGCACATTATTAACCTTTGGCAACACGGTGAAGACGACCCTGAAATGAAAGAGATTGCTGCTGAGTGTCGTGAAGAAGCCTTAAATATTTTCCGTTCAGCGGTTGAACAAGAGAAAAAATGGGCGGGCTACTTGTTTCAGCATGGTTCAATGATCGGCCTGAACGAACAAATTCTTTCTCAATATGTTGAATACATCGCAAACTTGCGGATGCAAGCCATCGGCTTTGATGCTGAGTACGCTCAGAAAAGTAACCCACTGCCTTGGATGAACAAATACTTAGTTTCAGACAACGTGCAAGTGGCGCCGCAAGAGGCAGAGATCAGTTCTTACTTAGTTGGTCAAATTGACAGTGCAGTCAGCGTTGATGACTTCGGAGACTTCGATCTCTAATTCCCATGACTAGCTTTCGGGTAACCATTAACCAGACGATAGTCACAGAGGTCGCGGCAGATGCCCCGACCTCTTTGCTTGAAACCATAGAAGCTGCCGGTATTGAAGCTCGCTTTCACTGTCGGAACGGATTTTGCGGAGCTTGTCGCACCCGTCTTATCAGCGGGAATGTGCATTACACTACCGAGCCACTGGCTTATGTGCGCACCGGTGACATTCTTCCCTGTGTCTGTCGCCCGAGCACGAATATCGAGATCGAACACGAATAATCGATTCTTTCGAACACCCCATTCGCTTAAACACATTTTGTAGTTTTGCTGGCATCTGGCATAATCGCCACCAATTTTTCGCTGCAAGAAACAAACAAAACAAATTTACAAATTCTGGAGAGACGTATGTTAACTGTTATTTTTGGTCGCCCTGGTTGCCCTTTCTGTGTTCGCGCGGTGCAAATCGCGAAACAACTCAGCACCCAGCTGGAAGATTTCGAATATCGTTATGTCGATATTCAACAAGAAGGCATCACCAAAGCAGATCTCGAGAAAACAATTGGTAAGCCGGTACTCACCGTGCCGCAGATTTTTGTCGATGAAACCCATGTCGGCGGCTGCACTGAATTTGAAGCCTACGCGAAAGAGAACTTAGGTCTCTACGCTTAACCAAAAAGCTTAACCACAACTCTTACCCACAACACGGCTTTCTACCCTTGTTTTAAAAGAGTTTCGAGTTCATCCAGACGCTGTTTTAAGCGTTGCTCCGACACCGGGAACGCCGTTCCTAGTTGCTGAGCAAACGTGGAGACTCGAAACTCTTCTAAGTACCAACGAAAATCATTTAGTTCTTGAGGCGTTGGATCGCCTTTCGGCACTAAACCATACAACCCCTGCCAACGTTGTTCCAAACGCTCAAACAGTAACAGGCGCACACGATCTTTGTTCGGGTCGACCGGCAGCTTTTCAACGCGCAACGCTAATGCTTTCAGGTAACGTTCTGCATCTGCTAAACGAGCAACACCAAATTCACTGACAAAACCCGGATACACCAAACGTGCCAAGTGCGCTTTGACGTCACCGTATGACTGCACAAGCGTCAAGGGTACTTTTCCTTTGATTGCCTTTTGAATTTGATGACTTAACAGCAAACAACGCTCAACATGGGCGGCAATTGCTAATGTTTGATCATTCAGCTCGGCACGAACCATGGTGGTAAGTTGCCGAAACTCAGTTTCGTTCTGTGGCAACTGGGTACCGATAAGGTGGTCAATGGCTGCCAACATACAATCTTCAATGAGAGCTTCAACTTTCCCCCAAGGATTAAAATACATTGCTAGCTTGGCTTTATTGGGCAACTTCTCGCGTAAATAGGCCACCGGCGATGGAATTTGCAGCATCACTAATTTACGTAAGCCAGCGCGGTGGTGACGTTCCGCTTCATCGGCACGGTCAAACACCCGAATTGCAACACTTTTACCTTCATCTTTTAAGGCTGGGTAGGCTTTGATGGCAAATCGACCTTGTTGCTTCTCGACCGCTTGCGGTGCAGGCCCAAACGTCCAATCAGTTAAACCTGTCTGTTCAATATCGTCGCCCGCTGTCGCCTTTAACGTTTCCTGCAAGGTCGGTTGCAACTGTTGTTGCAAGCTCTTTAAATTACGATGACGAGCAAGCACCTTGCCTTCGCCATCGAGGACACGGAAATTCATCCGTAAGTGCGCATCCACCTGATCCCAATCCCAAGCTTCGGCCGGCACTTCAACGCCGGTCATACGCTTTAATTGTTTGGTTAAAACCGGCAACAACGGCTCTTCTGCAACCTGTTCTTGGCCAGCTAGAGCTTGTAAAAACGCGCGTGCGTAATTAGGTGCGGGCACAAAATTACGTCGCCATGCTTTCGGTAATGATTTAATAAGCGCGATGACCAAGGCTTCACGCAGTGCCGGTACTTGCCAGTCAAAGCCATTGGCACTGACTTGATTTAAAACGGGCAGTGGAATATCAACGGAAACGCCGTCATCTGGATCCTTGGGATCAAACACGTAAGTTAACGGCAGACGCAAACGCCCTTGCACCCACTCGTCTGGATAAGCCTGGGCCGTGACGTGCTCAGCCTCTTGTTGCATCAGCTGGGCACGGCTAAAGCGAAGCACATCTGGATTTTCTTGGCGTGCTTGTCGGTACCAGGTGGCTAAACTGCGTTCGTCCGAGATTTCGGCAGGCAATTGCGCATCGTAGGCTTGCACTAATGCGTCTTCGTCAATCAAGATATCACGACGCCGAGACTTTTCTTCAAGCTCACGTACGTCCTCTATTAAGGCCAAATTTGCCTGAATAAACGGCAGCGGTTGGCGCAACTCACCGGTCACTAAGGCTTCGCGAATAAATACCTCGCGTGCAACCACAGGATCAATCTGACCATATTGCACGGTTCGCTTCGGCACAATAACTAAGCCATACAAGGACACTTGTTCAGTGGCAACAACAGCTCCGCGCTTCTTCGACCAACGCGGTTCATGATAATTACGCCGAACCAAATGGCCAGCTAACGGCTCTATCCACTCCGGTTCAATGCGCGCTGCATACCGCGCATACAGTCGACTTGTTTCGACCAGCTCGGCAGCCATCAGCCATTTCGGTGCATGTTTAAATAGACCCGACCCCGGGAAAATAAAGAAGCGACTTTGTCTAGCACCTTGATACTGATGCTTATCGTCTTTCTGACCAATTTGTGACAGCAAGCCGGTTAACAATGACTGGTGAATTTGCTGGTAAGTTGCCGGCTCACTATTGATTCTTAAGCCCAGTTCACGCACGACCTGCCGCAACTGGGCGTATAAATCTTGCCACTCCCGCACCCGCAGATAATGAATAAACTCCTGCTTACACGCTTTCCGAAATTGGTTACCACTGAGCTCCTTTTGCTGTGTTTGCAAATAGTCCCATAGCTTTAAATAGCTCATAAAGTCCGATTGTTCGTCATGAAAGCGACGATGCAATTCATCCGATTTTTGCTGCTTGTCATGCGGACGCTCGCGCGGGTCCTGAATACTTAGCGCTGCAGTAATAATCAGTGTTTCCCGTAAGGCATGCTGTTCCGTCGCAGCGAGAAGCATCCGACCTAAACGCGGATCCACTGGTAATCGGCCCAGTGAACGACCAATTGCGCTCAGTTTTGGCGGCCGCCGGCGTCCTCCTGGCTTCTTACTTTGCGGTACCATGGCCCCAAGCTCTTCTAATAAACGAATACCGTCATTGATAAAGCGATCATCAGGCCGTTGTAGAAATGGAAACTTACGAATATCGCCTAGTTTAAGAGTTGCCATTTGCAACACGACGGACGCCAAGTTGGTACGCAGAATTTCAGGGTCAGTGAACTCGGGACGGTTTAAAAAATCTTCCTCACTGTAAAGACGCACACATATACCCGGTCCAACCCGGCCACAGCGCCCTGCCCGCTGGTTTGCGCTCGCCTGCGAAATCGGCTCAATCGGCAAACGCTGTACTTTGGTACGATAACTGTATCGTGAAATCCTTGCTGTACCTGGGTCAATCACATAGCGAATACCCGGCACTGTCAGCGAGGTTTCGGCAACGTTAGTCGCCAGAACGATGCGGCGCCTGCCGTGGGGCTGAAATACACGGTTTTGCTCAGCTGCCGACAAGCGTGCGTATAGCGGCAGGATTTCAATGCTCTCGCGATGCTGACGGAAGGTTTCAGTTAGCGCATCAGCGCTATCACGAATTTCCCGCTCACCACTCAAAAACACCAGAATATCACCCGGTCCCTCTGCTACGAGTCCTTCCGCTGCGTCACAAATACCTTGAATAACATCAAGGTCATATTCGCCGTCTTCGCTTTCTCTGAGTAAAGGCTCGTAACGCGTTTCCACCGGAAACGTTCTTCCCGAAACTTCGAGCACAGGTGCATTGTTAAAGTGTTTTGAAAAACGCTCTGTTTCAATGGTGGCGGAAGTAATGATCACCTTAAGGTCGGGACGCTTATCGATCAACTGACGTAAAACACCGAGCAGAAAATCAATGTTTAGTGAGCGTTCGTGTGCTTCATCAATAATGATTGCAGAATACCGTTTTAATAGCCGGTCACGCTGCAACTCCGCCAAGAGGATGCCATCGGTCATCAATTTAATCGCGGTTTGCTCAGACGAGCTTTCTTGAAACCGAATTTTGAAACCGACAGTTTGCCCGATTGGTTCACCAAGCTCTTCGGCAATACGCTGTGCGACTGAACGCGCTGCAATTCGCCGCGGCTGGGTATGACCGATTGTACCGTGCTCAGCAAAGCCCATTTCTAGCAACATTTTCGGTAACTGCGTGGTCTTGCCGGAACCCGTTTCACCCGCTAGAACCACAACCTGATGGTCACGAATCGTTTTTTGAATGCGTTCGCGCTCGATAACAACAGGAAGTTGCTCGGGGTAATTGAAATTTCGGCTTGTCTCGGTTTGCATGATATCGATGTACTTCAGCTCTAATTGTTTTCTGCATAAGAAAGGCCGCCAAGTTTACCAAAACCGGCGGCCTCTGTAGACGAGTTTTTCGCGTTAACGATTCCGGTACGAATCTTTCAAATGCAAGTCAATTGCTCTTAAAACATCAGTACGGCTAATCACGCCAATTAAACTTCCACCGTAATCAATAACCGGATAAAGCTTGGGTTTTTGATTACCCAATTGTTGCGCTAAGTCGAGAATCGCCATGTCACCATTCACCGTGAGCACCTCTGCGTGCATGCAGTCCTCCACGGTTGCGGTTTGTTCTTTATGATAAGTGTCCTTCAGCATCGATGCTAAGCAATCTTGTTCTGACAGAAACCCTACCACATGGCCTTGCTCATCAACTACCGGCCCGCCCGTTTGCTGTGTTGATACGAGCATCGCAACCGCTTCCTCAATGGGCATGGTGCGCTTAAATTTCAAAGGATAGCGATTCATGTAGTCCTGTACTTTCATCGAACGCATAAAACTACTCCTCTTCTTGGTAAATCCCGATCGTCACCTTGCCATTGACTTTACTACCGCGATACATACCTTCGGTATTAAATGGCATGCTGACGTTGCCGTCCCGATCAAGAATTATTACACCGCCGGTGCCGCCTGCAGGTAACAGCGTGTCGTGAATGACATACTCACCTGCGGTTGCAATTGACTCGCCTAAATACTTCACGCGTGAGCAAATCGCCGCAGCAACATGAAAACGAATAAAGTACTCGCCATGACCCGTGGCCGACACGGCACAGCTGCTATTGTCCGCCCACGTGCCGGCACCAATAATCGGCGAATCACCAATGCGACCGTACTGTTTCGCGGTCATGCCACCAGTTGATGTTCCCGCAACTAAATTACCCTGACGATCAAGCGCAACCGCGCCAACTGTCCCCATATTAAAGTTTGGATCCCAATTCGACTGATAGGCGATGTGATCCCCTGTTTTCTCTTGCTCACGCAGCTGTTCCAGCGCTCGCTCTAATTGTTGATAACGATGCTCGGTATTGAAAAAACTGTTCTCAACCCGCTCAAGCCCCTGCTCACTTGCGAACTGCTCGGCTCCTGCACCACTGAGCATGACATGTCGCGAGTTCTCCATAATCGCGCGCACTAAAGCAATCGGGCTGCGCACCGTTTTTACGCCGGAAACTGCACCTGCATCTAGCGTGTCACCACGCATAATCGACGCATCTAATTCGTGTTCGCCGGTATAAGTGTACACAGCTCCTTTACCAGCATTAAACAGCGGGTTTTCTTCCATGAGTTGAATGGCTGCTATCACAGCGTCAATACTTTCTCCACCTTGCTCAAGAATGGCATAACCTGCGTCAAGGGCGTCTTGCAATGCTTGTTTAAATTGCGCTTCCCGTTCCGGCGACATGTTCTCACGGGTAATAGTCCCAGCGCCGCCATGAATAGCGATTGCTATCGGCTGCTGCTCATTCGTCTCAGCTTGCACTGCCATCGGCACCAACGCTAGTGTGCATACCGTGCTAATTAGCGCCGCTATTGAAAGCTTTTGCATACCTATTGCCATGGATATCCCCTTGTTATTTTTAAGTTTAGACGGTCTTACAGAAAATGCTGCAGTGGTTGGCGTTCTTTAAACTTCATCTTCCCTATTTTATCCGTCATTATCAACAGCTGTGCCCCTCGCAAACAAGCCTAACACGATGATATGCTTAGCAGTACAGTTGAACGTTCGCAGAATAACGTCAAATTCCTAAAAGAGAGTTCATCATGACCGCATCGATCTACTGGTACGATTTTGAAGCTGGCGGGGTTAACCCGCGTGCTGACCGCCCTATGCAGTTTGCCGGCATACGTACCGACCACAATTTAAATATCATTGATGAACCGTTTAGCGCCTATTGTCGTCTTGCACCGGACTATTTACCACACCCGCAAGCTTGCTTAATTACCGGCATTACCCCACAAAAAGCGCAACAATTGGGTCTGCCAGAATACGAGTTTGCAGCAAAAATCCATGCCCAATTCAAGCAAGCTGACACCACCATTTGCGGTTATAACTCCATTCGTTATGACGATGAAATGACGCGCTTTTTGTTTTATCGTAACTTCATCGACCCGTATGCTCATACCTGGCAAGACGGAAATTCGCGTTGGGATTTGTTGAACTTAGTTCGAGCAGCCTTTGCGCTACGACCAGACGGTATCGAATGGCCAGAAAATGACGAAGGCCTAGCTAGCTTAAAACTTGACCAGCTCGCGCCGGCAAATGGCATTGAACATAGCAATGCCCATGACGCCATGGCCGACGTATACGCAAGTATTGAGCTTGCCAAACGGATTAAATCGGCACAGCCAAAGCTCTATGAGTTCTGCTTTAGTATTCGCCGCAAAGCTGCGTTGATCAAACTGATAGAGCGCGCTATTAACGAACAAAAACCGCTTGTGCATGTGGCAGGCTATTATGGCGTTCAGCAACGTTATTTAAGCTTGGTGTTGCCGCTTGGCTTTCACCCAGAACAGCCCAACCAGCTCATCGCCTGGCGCCTTGACCGCGAACCGACGCAATGGCAACACAAGTCCGGCGCAGAAATCCTCGCAAGCTACTTTACTGCTGAAGATGAACTGAACGGTGAACGCCCAGGCTTTGTCACCATTACAGTTAATCAATGTCCGTTTATTGCGCCCGTTGCAACCCTAACGCAGGAACAGGCGGCTCTTGCCGGTTTCGATTTGAACCAACTACTTAGCGTTGCTGAGATGCTCACCAACCAACCGCAATTACGTGAACATCTATTTAACGCACTCGTGCACCAACTTCCTCGTGAAGCTGATGAATCAACGAACCAAGACGCTGACCTAGCACTCTATTCCGGCGGTTTAATTAGCCAACAGAGCCGTTCTCACTGCGACATGATCCGTCAAGCATCACCGGAACAATTAGCAGGTTTAAAATTACCATGGGACGATGCACGTCTACCGGTATTACTATTCCGTTACCGCGCTCGTAACTTTCCAGAGAGCCTAACTGCCGGCGAAATGCAACGCTGGCAACAGCATTGTAAAGACCGTTTGCTGCACGGCAGCGAGCACTTTTTAAGTGTCGATGATTACGTACTTGCACTCGAAAATCTAGCCGAAACACACCAGAATGACCCACAAAAAATGCGTATTCTGAAGTCACTAGCCGACTACATTATGGCGCTGTAAACGCCCGTCAGCTCAGGCATTGAACATGAGGAAATTGTTCGCTCTGCCACAATCGACGAAATCGAGTAGGAGGAGGCCTCACGGCCTCCGTCCTCTCACACCACCGGGCATACGGTTCCGTACCACGGCGGTTCATAGGTTACATTTGAGCTGATGGTAACTGTCCATCAATGATATCAATCCCAGT
>JAMCRH010000138.1:0-5663 GCA_023380515.1 Gammaproteobacteria bacterium
ATACATCCGGCCATAGCTGCGGAATCCTGCCGCGCCTCTGCCGAATACAACCTCAGTGAAGAAATTGAGCGTCTTCAGTACCAATTGCATGAGGTCCGCGAGAATCGCGCCGATTTATCAGCACAATATGCCGCCTTATCAGGAAGTCAGCTCCTTCACCGAGCGCTGCAGGAGCAACGAGCATCTTTGCCGAGTGTGACGCGGCACGGCTTTAACGATCAACTTGCCCAGCTCCGCCTCGATTTATTTTATTTACAACGGGAAATTCGTTCTGCATCGAGCAACGCTCAACCGGCATTGCTCGTACAACAACAAACGTTGCAACAGCGAATTGACCAACTCGTCGCTTATATGAGGCTGCAACAGGAACTTCAAACTGAAGTCCAAGCGTTTGCCCTTGAACTCGAGGAGTTTTTGTTTTGGACACCGAGTAATCCGCGTGTTAACACCGCTTGGATCGTCAACTACCCAGCTCAACTGCAGCGCCAAGTTCAACGTATGCAGCTGTCCATCACGACCATGTTACGCCATAGTGAGTTGCGACCAAGTTTCGCCGCAGCGCTGTTGCTTGGTGTACTCATCACTTTGCTTTGGCAACGTCGACGTATCCAGTCATTGTTGACGGCTCATCAAGAACAAATTGTGAACAACGAGCACGCAACGTCACCCTGGCTTATTGCTCGTGCACTCTTGAAAGTCGTTCTTTATGTCGCTCCTCTTTCTCTTGCACTGCTATTAATCGGCCAATTCATTGGCCATGATGAAACCACTCAACATTTACAACCGCAGAAAGTGTTTACAGCACTGGCGTTCGCTCTGTTCATGATTAGTTTTTTGCGCAAAATCCTGGGGCCCGAAGGATTCGCCGAGTCCTTCTTTCAATGGCCCGCAGTAACCTGTGCTAATTTAAAACGGTATATTGAACTCTTTGCATTGGCGTTATTGCCGCTCACCTTAATTCTAGCCTTTGCAAGCCAACAAACGAGCTTGTATGCCCAAGACATGGTGGGCTCCCTGAGCTTATTGCTTGCTGGGCTTTACCTTGCGGCCATTAGCGTTTGGTTATTTACCCGACTGCCGACTCTATATAACTCCTTGTTCGTCCATCGGCTCATCGCTGCTGCAGTCATTTTCTTACCGTTGAGCTTAGTGTGGATGGTCACTACTGGTTATTACTATACCGCCCTGTGCCTGAGCGGCTATTACCTCGCTACTTTTTATGTCATGAGTACTTGGGTGATTCTCGAGGCAAGTATTCGTCGTGCCATTCAGCTGTCGAGCCAAAAATTAAAACAGCAACGCGACGCAGAACTGGCTGAACTCGCGCAGCAACAATCCATCGCTGACCAAGACATCGAGATTGCCGAACCTGTCGCAACACCGCTTAAAGATTATGCAGACATTGACCAAGCCGAAGCGCAGTCGCTGCGTTTGGGGCGTTTCTTCCTGCTCGTGTTATTCAGTTTTATCTTGTTTGCGGTCTGGTCTGACGCCTTAAGTGCACTGCATTATCTCGACAGCCAGTATATTTGGGACAATGAACAAGGCATCGACTTCATTCCTGTCAGCATTGGCGCTCTAGTCTCGGCGTTCTTTATCATACTCGTCAGCACGGTCTTGATACGAAATCTGCCGGGATTGCTAGAGGTGATGTTCCTGTCTCGTTTGAAACTAGAAATGGGGACTTCGTATGCTGTGACATCGCTCACCAATTACGTACTAATTAGTATCGCAATCATCGCCGTGTTTGGTGTGCTTGGCGTTAAATGGGAGCAGCTACAATGGCTTGCAGCTGGCCTAACGGTTGGCTTAGGGTTTGGCTTACAGGAAATTTTCGGAAACTTTATTAGTGGTTTAATTTTGTTTTTCGAGCGCCCTGTTCGGGTTGGCGACATTGTAACCTTGAATAATTTGTCTGGGCGGGTATCGAAAATCAAAATTCGCGCAACCGTTATTACCGATTTTGACCGCCGCGACATTGTCGTTCCGAACCGGAGCTTTATTACCGGGCAATTCGTGAATTGGTCACTGAGTAATACCATCACTCGGATTACAGTCAAAGTTGGCGTAGCTTATGGCTCAGACCTAGAGAAGACTCGAAAGATTCTGCTTGAAATTGCCGATAAAGAAGAACGTGTATTAAAAGAACCTGCGCCACAAGTACTCTTTTTATCGTTTGGGGAAAGCACGCTGGATCATGAGCTTCGCTTGCATGTCGGCGGCCTCTCAGACCGAAATCCAACGATTGACGCGGTTAACCGTGAAATCGACAAGCGCTTCCGCAAAGCCGGCATTGAAATTGCGTTTAACCAGATCGATGTCCATTTTCGCAATGAACTCGGTGTTGAAGGCCTCATCCAGCGGATTCAGCCTTCGACCAATGACGAGAAAAGTTAAAGTAGAACTTCGTTAATCCAAGCCCCAAATGAGAGGCGTGCGGTCATTAGGAAATCTTTGACCCGCGCCTCTGTAATTCCTCCAACGAAATCAAGGTCTAATTCGAGTTCCGGGTAGCCATCAGTCGTCCAATACGAACGTGAGTAGCTCTTCGAGCGGTTCCACTGATTGATTTTTGCAGGGGTGTTTTCATCACTATCGGTGAAAATCGCATAAAACTGAATCATCTCACCATGCGCTGGTATTAAGATATAAGTGGCAAAACCATCTATACGCCACAAAATGTCACCATCTTCGTCGATTTCAACGGCATACCCTTCCGCTTGCATGGTTTTCATCATCGATGCAACGTCAGTTTTTTGATGAATCGTATCCGCTTGCACCAATGCACTAAATCCAAATAAAGCGACACTGAACAGTAAACTAGTTAGAATTTTTTTCATGACCGTTCCTTAGAATAAAAAAGCTGCTGAGTCGCCGACTTGTGCAGGATTCTTTTACAAGGGTTCGCGCACAGCATCGACGAGAGTATTCTGCGCGGACTGGATTTGGTCAAGAAAAATATTGTTGCAAACTATGATTGTAAGAAACGGACATTGATTCGAGGAATTATCCAAACAACTATTGAATCACCTCAATCCGAACGCGCGCGAGCCCAGCGTTGGTGTCCGCTATTTCACTAAACGATGAACGCGATAAGTCAATAATCCGTCCGTCAATAAACGGACCTCGGTCATTAATGCGAACCACAACCGATTTTCCATTCTCTAAGTTAGTCACGCGCACACGCGAATTAAACGGCAACGTTTTGTGCGCAGCCGTGCTGGCGAACTGGTTAAACCGTTCGCCATTCGCCGTGGTGCGGAATTGGTACTTGTTGGCATAGAAAGAGGCAATGCCCTCTTCGACGAAGCCAACCTGTGATGTATTTACAGGTTTTGAGGAAGGCGCCGACGTACAGGCGCTTAGAAATAAAGCGGTAAAAATAACCAGTAAGGCGTGCAAACGATTCATGCTTTGATACTCCGAGAAAATAATCGCAGATTGTAAGCATGGAAAAACGTTGAGCGAGCGCATTTACTTATTTTTTGCCTAGTAGCAGCTTATGATTTTAACTTTTTACGCAAGTACACAGTGACCTCTTCCCGATCATGGTACAAATGCTTCGCGCTCAACTCATAGCCACGCACTTCAGCTTCCGCCAGGCGCTCATGAATCGCGTCCATATATTGACGAATCGCTGCATAACGCTTCTTCATGGGTAGTTTTAAATTAAACATGGCGTCGTGACACCATTCACCAATAAACCAATCCGCCATTAAATGCGCCACGCGAACCGGCTTTTCCACCATGTCGCAGACTAACCAACGAATGTTGCGTTTTTTCGGCAGAAAGGTAAAACCGTCTTCACGGAAATGCTTCACTTGGCCAGTTTCCATTAGACCTTCGTCCATCGCGCCATTGTCCACTGCGCTGACCATCATGCCGTAGTACACCAATACCGAGGTCCAGCCGCCAGGACAAGCACCTAAATCAACGGCATTCATACCAGAGCTCACCCGCGCCTCGTACTCAGACTCAGGGATCATGACTTTGAAACCTTCCGCAAGTTTCGCCGCAGAACGACTCGGCGCGCCTTTCGGGGTCCGTATACGTGGAATTCCCATTGGGAAAGGTGAATGGTTGTACGAATAAGAATACCCAAGCACAACCGAGTGCGTACTGCGGAACAGCACGTGCAGTACCGGGCGGTTAGTAATCTCTTTCGCTGACAAAATCCCTTCAGCTTGTAGAGCAACACTTAAAGGTTTGGTGATTTTTTTGCACAAAGCAGACAACGCTCGACCATCGTTGGTGTCAGTCGTTTCGATCCATAAACGTCCACACAACTGAGTGTCTTTCAACGCAGCAACCATGGGCGCGACGCGATCATCAACAGACAAATCATTCAGGTCGGCAACCCGAGCAAACAATTGCCGCGCGAAAATCAGTGAGCTCACGGGAATTTTGCGAGCGATATGATCGCCCTCTTCCGGTTTGCACTCGTAGGTGACTAAGCCTGAGTCTGGCTGCGCTTTACAATAGCCATACACACCCAGCGCCCCTGCCCGCTCTTGAATTTCGGCAGCGCACTCGGCTTCAAAACCGGCACGACAATATAATAAAACCGCCATAACTATCTTTACCTTACTTGTGTCACAACGCTTGGCGCTGTTGAATAAATTCGTCGATCCAGTTGCTGACTTGCTGCCAACATTGGTCTTGAGTCATACCCGTTGCTTTTGCGGCCACTAAATCATGATTGCCGCGATCAAGCCACCGAATCTGTAATTGTGTTGGTAACGCTTTTGCATTCACTGCATCTGGCTTACCGAATGGGTCGGAGGTGCCTTGAATAACTAAGTTAGCCGCCCGTGAATTAAATAATTCAGCCGTGCGATCTTTCTCTGGCTTACCCGGTGGATGAAATGGAAACCCGAGTGCGATAACTGCTTGCGCTTGTACCGCGTCGGCAATTCGAAACGCCGACCGTGAACCCATCGACTTACCGAGTAGAAAGATTGCTTCGCCGGGAAAACTCGTTTGCACCCTGCGTACTTCAGCAACAAAATGCTCGTCCAAAGCCGCTGCGCGATCAGGAGGGCGCTTTTTACCACTCTCTAGCACTTTTTGCCAGTAAGGAAAGGCAAATGTGTGTACTTTATGACCTTTTTTTTCGAGTTTGGTCCGAATTGCCTGCATAAAGTCACTTTCAGGCCCTGCGCCAGCACCATGGGCAAAGACAATTAAACTCATTGGTACTGCCCTTGATTTTCTTCACGATCTAATTTGTCGTCCAAGGCCACTTCACTCAACAACCAATCACGAAAACGCGC
Source organism: Gammaproteobacteria bacterium (assembly GCA_023380515.1). The sequence continues at coordinate 5,274 of JAMCRH010000138.1, forward strand.
CACTTTACCAACCTCTGCCTGCGATTCTCGGCAGACCATAAAAAATGCGTCATTCGTAGGCAATGCTTGTGGGAAAACTTTGACTAAATGGCCACTGTCAAGCTCGGGCTTGGCCAACACACTATTCGCCAAAGCGATTCCTTGGCCATGAACCGCTGCTTTCAATGCCAAAGCGGAGTGAGAAAAGACTGGCCCCGACTTTTTCGCCGGTGGTTCCTCATTCACCAATTGAAACCATTCGCGCCAGGCGTTTCGCGTTTCATCATGCAATAACGTATGCTGTTTCAGGTCTGCTGGCGTTTGTAATGGTTTCGGTCCCTGTAGCAATAAAGGCGAACACACTGGTATCAAAAACTCTTTATGCAAACGGTAAGCTTTCACACCCGGCCA
>JAMCRH010000138.1:5673-7497 GCA_023380515.1 Gammaproteobacteria bacterium
CTCGTAGTCAGTCAACGAGCCGGTAATTTCGTCCACTGCTTTTAAACGTACGTCAATCTCCGGGTGTTGCTCATGAAAGCGGCTCAGTCGTGGCACCAACCAAAGAATGGCAAAACCTGGCGGCACACACACCGTTAACGAACCTTGCTCACTGGCGAGCATGATTTTTGACGTAGCTAACGTGAGTTGCTCAAACATTTGCCGAATCTCAAGGTAATATCCCTGCCCCGCCTCGGTGAGCAATAAGGCCCGATTACGCCGCAGAAACAGTGCAATTCCTAAGTAGTCTTCAAGCGCTTTTACTTGGTGACTCACAGCCGCTTGAGTCACAAACAGCTCTTCTGCCGCTTTCGTAAAGCTCAAATGCCGAGCCGCGGCTTCAAACGAACGCAAGGCATTGAGTGGGGGTAATTTTCGCATCGTTTGGTGTTGTATCCTATTCGCTTATGGGGGCAGCTTGCCAACCATTTGCTGCCTTGTCGACACACACAGGATTACCTTCATCAACTAAGGCTTCAGCAAAAAACCATTCTTTAAATACCGCCCATTGCTGGTCAATCGGCGTGTGGCAGCGGCCGTTTGCATGTTCAGCAAATCCCTCCGGTGAACACAGTGGTAAATCTCCAGTGTCGCCTAACATCGCATACGCATAAACCGCTTGGCAGTGATCACTGAAATAGTTGCGAAATACCACCAACCAGTTGTCACCATGACGCACGATGCTAAAGCTCGGGACATTATTTTCAACTGCGGCTGCGACAACACCGCCGGCCTCTCCGTCTTCGACCAAGCGAAACCTGCCGTCTTCACGCACCCGCAACTGAATGCGTTCACCGTGCCGCCACGTCAGGGAGTCAAATTCAGTTTCTTCAGCAGCGGCAATGAGGTTCGCTAAGCCCCGCTGATTTCGTTTTACTTCTTGCTCGATGTAGCGCGTGACTTGCTCAGATTCGGTTAACGGGGCTTGCCCACCGCAAGCCGAGAGTACAAGTGTCAGTAGCGCTAAACCAATACGTTTCATCGTTTCTCCTCTGGCGGTCGCTCTTGATCGTTACCGCGCATAATCCGTTGCAGAATATTCATAAAAAAATCGGGGCCTTTGCGGCGCGCAAACTCGATATTGCGCTCTGGAATCGCCTCTGGATTTTGATAACTGGCGAGGACCTTTTCTAATGACGCCTCGCGTAGCAAGTGCAAAATTGGAAAAGGTGCGCGATTTGTATAATTGGCCGCGTCGTCTGCATCGCTGTCGGCGAATACATAGTCCGGATGGAATGTCGCTAATTGGTAGATACCTTCGTAGCCTTGCACTTCAAGCAGCTCATTGGCGTAGTCAACTAACTCTAAAAAGTCGTCAAAACGCTGAAAGCCTTGCGGTAAGATCAACAAGGTTGTCTCTGTTTCTGGGTGTTGATCGAGCCATTCACAGGCTTGTACACAGGCCATTAACGCTTCTTCTAGATGACTAGACGCGACCACCTCATAGCGAATTCGTTCTTGCTCAACCTCAGGCCGTGCAAAGGGACAGAAGTTGTACTTCACAATCACATCTTGAACCCAGGTAGCGGTTTGTTGAATTGCATCTTGTGCACTGATTTTCATGCCGTTTGTCACCTAAACATGTCCTTTACCGAAAAGTCATTGCCGTTCATCAGCAGAGTCACTATTGTATATTACTCAATTGTTTGAGACTTAACACCATGACCGCAACGGCCGACTCATTAACACCTGAGCCGCATCCTCAGCCAACACAGAATCCTGCGCCCACTCGTCGTAAAACACGTTTGCGCTGGCGAGTCCTGCGCGCCATTGCCGCCAGGTTTT
>JAMCRH010000139.1 GCA_023380515.1 Gammaproteobacteria bacterium
TAGCGTGCGCAACAGCAAACCACTTTCCCCGCACGCTTTCAGCTTATTTGTGCATTGAATCCATCACCTTGCGGCACCTTCAATGGCGATATTCGCAGCTCGCGATCGACGCCGGATCAAATCTTAAAGTATTTAAGTAAAGTGTCAGGCCCATTTCTTGACCGCATTGATCTGCAAGTCGATGTGCCACGGCAGCCGGATGCGCTGCGCGATGCACACCAGCAAACTAAATCAGCAAAAATGGCTTCCCAATCACTACAGGAAAAGGTTGTGGCTGCACAACAACGGCAACTCGAGCGGCAAGGCTGTTTAAATCGGAATTTGTCCGTTCGCCTCCTGACCGAGGTCGCGGTTCTCAGTGACGAGGACCATGAGTTTTTGGTCTCGGCGATGGAGCGCTTGCAGCTTTCGCATCGCGCTTTTCACCGCACTCTGCGCCTGGCACGCACCATCGCAGACCTCAGCGGCGAAGAAAGGTTACGGCGGGAACATTTGCTTGAAGCCCTCAGCTACCGAGCACTTGATAATCTACTGACACAGCTGCGGGATTTGTGATCTCATTAGAGCCGAACTTTGACCTTCTGCTGCCAATAAAGCAAGATAAGCGGCAAGAGGGCCAACTTGATGGCCATTTCATGCAGCAACATGAATGAAATTCATTTTGTGGAAGACTTACATGAGGGAGATTCATGTCAAAACAGCAGCGCATTTTGTGGGTGAGCATTTCGATTCTATTGCTCACGATTCCGGTTTGGTTTGACGCCGTGACGTTACCCGGTGATTTTGTCTATGTTTGGCGCTGGACCGACAGCCAGATCATCTATGAAAGCTTAATCACGGTGATGTTTCTTGTCGCTGCGATTGTCGCTTACGGGCTCTTACGCAAAGCGGTGGGCGAGTTTGCTCAATGGAAGATCTTGCGAATTGGCGTGGCAATCTGGATTGCCATGATCGCGATTCTGGTGCTGTTTAGCTTGGCTATGTATTACGCAGGTAATCAGTCGACCTTGGCAGACTACGACGGTGAAGGCTATAACGTCGTTGCCATGGGCTCGGGCATTGCTGAAGATACCGAAGAAGGTCAAGCAGCCAGCGGGCAAATCTTTGTGGTCATGAGTTGTGACTATCGTGGCCTGTATAAACGCGTCATTCACATTGACCGTTTTGTCGGTGCCGATGATGTCTCATTGCGCCGCGATGGTGAGTACTTACTTGCAAGTTACACTCTACATGGCCGAGAGCTGCGTGAGCAGAGTTATGACCTTGAGGCACTGTATCAACAGTGCCTCACCGGTGAATCACCACGATCTTTCGAGTAAGTTCGACTTATTCGTCGATGTCATGGGCCAGGAAGCCGCCTGATTGGCGCTGCCAGAGTTTGGCATACAGACCATTGAGGGCAATGAGCTCGTCGTGGCTGCCTTGTTCAATCACCTGACCTTGGTCCATGACGATCAAACGATCCATTTCAGCAATCGTCGATAAACGATGGGCTATCGCAATTACGGTTTTACCTTCCATCAAGTTATATAAGTTTTCCTGAATGGCGGTTTCAACTTCACTGTCGAGTGCTGACGTTGCTTCGTCGAGGATGAGGATCGGTGCGTCTTTTAACATGACCCGGGCAATTGCGATGCGTTGACGCTGGCCACCGGAAAGTTTGACGCCCCGTTCCCCAACATGGGCGTCATAGCCGGTGCGGCCTTGATGGTCGTTCAAATCGCCAATAAAGTCAGCGGCGTGGGCGCGTTCTGCGGCACGCTTTAATTCGGCTTCGGTTGCTTGCGGGCGACCGTAGAGAATGTTGTCACGCACAGAACGGTGCAGCAGCGAGGTGTCTTGGGTGACCATGCCGATATGCGCGCGCAAACTATCTTGCTGCACGGCAGCGATGTTTTGGCCGTCGATGCGAATTTCACCTTCCTGAATGTCATAGAAGCGGAGTAACAAATTGACCAATGTCGACTTGCCGGCTCCCGAGCGACCGACAATTCCTACTTTCTCACCGGCAGCAATGGTTAAGTTCAGGTTCTCGATGACGCGTGCTGGGCGGAAACTAGCGCCCTGCGGTTTTTCTTCTGCGCTAGAGCCGTTTGCTTCGCCTCGTTCACCAGCGACGGCACCGTAATAAAAACTGACCTTACGGAACTCTATTTAGCCGCGCTTCACTTCAAGGGCAGGTGCATTCGGCTGATCTTCCACGGTTCGCGACACCGCGATGGAATTAATGCCGTCTTGCACGGTACCTATGGCTTCAAACAATTGGGTTAATTGCCACATGACCATTTGGGACATGCCGAATAAACGCAACACCAAGCCAATCACCACGGCGATCGCGCCTAATGATACCGCATCATTGATCCATAGGCTGATGGCCAATGCTGCTGAGGCAAAAAGCAACAAACAGTTAATGATATAAAGAAAGCCGTAGAGCAGCGTTACCAAGCGCATTTGCTTGTGCACGGTGACTAAGAAATCGTCCATGCCGTCGCGGGCAAATTTAATTTCTCTATCGCCATGAGAAAACAGCTTCACGGTTTGGATATTGGTGTAGCTGTCGACAATGCGGCCGGTCATAATCGAACGCGCGTCGGCTTGCGCTTGCGATATGCGACCTAAACGCGGCACGAAGTAATACAGTAACGCGGCATAGGCAATGACCCAACCTGCGAGCGGCAGCACGAGTCGAATATCGGCACTGCCGATAATAAAGAACATGGCAATAAAATAGACGCCAATGTAATTGACGACTTCAATGAAACTAATCACCACTTGGCGCACCGACAGAGCGGTTTGCATCAGTTTCGTTGCGACACGGCCGGGGAATTCGTCTTGGTAGTAGCTCATCGATTGCTTCAGCAAGTAGCGATGCACTAACCAACGAATTCGCATGGGGTAATTGCCCAGCAAGGTTTGGTGCAGAATCAACGACTGGAACCAAACTAAGAGCGGTAAGCCAATGAGTACCACAGCGCTCATGGCGACGAGTTTGAACCATTCGTTGGCTAGGAATTGGTCTCGTTCTTGCACTGAAAGCCAGTCGACAAAGCTACCGAGAAAGCCAAACAACCAAACTTCCGTTATTGCCACCAGCGCCATTAAAATGGCAACGGCGATGAGATATTTTTCCGAGCCTTTGGTGAAGTGATAGCAAAAAGCAAAGAAGCCTTTAGGAGGCTGGCTGGGTTCGGCTGTAGGGAAAGGTGCTAAACGGTCTTCAAACCAACGAAACATGTGTGTGCCTCAACTTCCGACGACGGGCGGCAATAGCCACGGAA
>JAMCRH010000140.1 GCA_023380515.1 Gammaproteobacteria bacterium
ACCCATTCACTTCTGTCAGTGGAATACCAGCCAGTTCACCACCTCGGGTTTGAATATGTAGTTCTTGATCAACAAAGCGTAAATCGGCTTGGGCACCCACAATCGCCGGCCAGTCCGGTTGAAACTTCAAGCCAAGATCATTCATTTGTACTTGAGCCTGAAAAATACCGTCACCGTCTTGATAGGGAAACGCAGTCAACGGCCCGCGCCACACCATACGCAAGTCGTCAACCGTGCCAGCGACGAGTGAATCGGTTAAGTATTGACCTAAGCGCTCACCCATCTGCAGCGGCAACAAAGTCACCACATCAAGCACGGCCATGCCATGACTACCACCCACAACCAACCAGTCAATGGCAACACCATCGGCATTATTACTACTAATGCGCATTTGCTGACGCACTTCAGCGCCAGGCAAGCCAAAGGTGGCCGAGTCAATATCAAATACCCAGTCGCCATTGCTTTGCAGCCAGCCGCCCGCAATGGCGAGTTCACTCAAGGCTTTGTCATCGTTATAAGTCGCGGGCGAACTTAAGCGTACCTCGTCACCACCGACGACAAAGTTGCCTTGCTTGCGGCTACTCCACAGCTCAAGTTGTAAGCCGGAAATACCCGGTACACCGCGATGCGGTTGCCAGTCGAGCTCGTCCGCGCGCAAGTAAAACAACCACTCCCGTTCCGGCGTTAAACGCACCTGCATATCAGTTACGACACCACGTGTCGCAAGACCTTCAGACCATTCCGCCAAAACCTCACCGGGCGATCCAAACACATTCCACAGCGGGCTAAAATCAACTAGTTCAATGTTACCTGTGTTCCAGGTGTGCTCACCATCTGCGTATTGCCAGAGCACGCTGTCAATCAGCCAACTGCGCTCATCGAGTTGAATCTCTAACGGCTGACTATTCAAGAGCCAACCGTTTTCTTGCGGCTGTAACACCCATGAGGTTGGCTGCGTGGTGAGCTCATGGGTTTCACCATGTCGCTGCCAACTGAGGACATTTTGATTTAAGTGCAGCTGCCCCGCACCAAACTGACCTTCGTTGAAGTCGAGCCAGCCTTGTAAGTTCAAAGCCGTACGGTTAAAACGCGCTGTCGTGGTCAGTTGCTGAATCCACGGCGTAATATCGAGGTTCTGGGCGTTCACATACAAACTGCCCGCCGCAGTCGCAAAGGTTTCGCCGCTGACATCGAGAATAAAGTCGAGAGAGTTTACGGTGACATCAGGAATGCGGAAGCTGCCTGTCGCTTGTCGCGCACCACCTCGTTGCCGCCAAATAATGGTGTCAATTTGCACCGCTCGCGGCTCTTGATCAAATAAGTGAAAGCGCACCAAGACATCATTGAGCTGAAAGTGCTCCAGCTGGCGTAAAAACAGCGCTTCAAGGAACTCCAGAGTGGCGTCCGTGTTGCCCACTTCACCATCCGGTTGTAGGTGAATATCGAGCTCCGCACCGGCAGCAGAGAAATGCTCGAACTGCAGTTCCCAGTTCCACAGGCTTTGCCAAAAATGAATGCCTAAATTGGATCGTTCAACATGCAAGGACACAGTCGATTCGGTGTCAGGGCTTAAACGCAAGTCATGCAAAACCACCGTTGGTCCGGTGCGGGTCCAATCGGCATGCAAACCTTCAAGGGTTACGGGGTAGCCGAGTTGCTGGCTTAACTGGGCGGCGATGTCGTCATGAAAGCGGTCCGCATACGGCAACGAATACCGCACAACACTGAGCAGTACCGCTGCTACGACGAGCAGAATACCTATCGTTAGCCAAAGCTTCCGAATAAGAAAATTAACCGCTTTACTCACACTCACTACATCATCACCACGTCAAACTGTTCTTGATGGTATAAAGGCTCCACCTGAATCTTAATTTGCTTACCAACAAACACTTCCAGTTCAGCCAGTGCTTGTGACTCTTCATTGAGCAACCGTTCTGCGACAGCAGCTGACGCATAAACCACAAATTTGTCCGCTGCATAAGCCCGGTTCACCCGGACAATCTCGCGCATAACTTCGTAACACACGGTTTCCACGGTTTTCATCGAACCGCGGCCTTTGCATACCGGACATTCCGAGGACAGCACGTGCTCTAAACTTTCCCGCGTACGCTTGCGTGTTAGCTCGACTAAACCGAGCGACGTAAAGCCGCTAATGCTAGTTTTGGCGCGATCTTTAGCCAACGCCAATTCCAAGCTATGCAGCACCCGGCGCTTGTGATCGTCATTCTGCATGTCGATAAAATCGACAATAATAATGCCGCCTAAGTTGCGTAACCGCAGCTGCCGCGCAATCGCCTGCGTCGCTTCGGTGTTGGTATTAAAAATTGTTTCTTCTAAATTCCGATGGCCAACAAACGCCCCGGTATTAATGTCAATCGTAGTCATGGCTTCGGTTTGGTCGATTACCAACGAGCCACCCGATTTCAGTTGCACCCGACGGTCGAGTGCGCGTTGAATTTCATTTTCAACGTCGAATAAATCAAAAATTGGCCGTTCGCCTTCATAATATTCCAAGCGATCAGTCAATTGCGGGACAAATTCAGCGACAAATTCTTGTAGCTGCTGAAAGCTTAGACGCGAGTCAACCCGAATTCGTTCCAACTCCACCCCAACAAAGTCGCGCAACACCCGCGCTGCAAGGTTTAAATCTTCATACAGCATGCCGCCTTTCGAGTGGCGTTTTTTGCGCTCGAGGATCTTTTCCCACAACCGACGCAGGAACAACGCATCTTGCTCGAGCTCTTCACGCCCCGCCCCTTCGGCCGCTGTGCGCACAATAAAACCGATATCATCGTCACAGAATTGGTCCACTACTTTACGCAGACGCTCGCGTTCGTTATCACTTTCAATTCGCTGCGACACACCCACATGCTTTGAACGCGGCATGAGCACAAGATAGCGTGACGGGATGGTAATATCGGTGGTGAGGCGAGCGCCTTTGGTGCCGAGCGGATCTTTCACCACCTGCACCATAATGTGTTGGCCTTGGCGCACTAACTGTGAAATATCTGGTGGCGGCAAGTGCTCACGGTCGAGTTCTTCAACGTTTTCAATATGGGTAATAATGTCGGACGCATGTAAAAATGCAGCTTTTTCGAGGCCAATATCGACAAAAGCGGCCTGCATACCGGGCAGTACCCGGCTCACCTTGCCAACATACACATTACCAACCAGACCACGGCGGGCTTGGCGTTCAATGTGGACTTCCTGCAGAATTCCGTTTTCCACCAAAGCGACGCGCGTTTCACTCGGTGTCACGTTAATCAGAATTTCTGCACTCATTGGCGTTACTCCACGTTCGTTGTGGCCTGTTGCCACTGTTTCAATAATTGATCAGTTTCATATAAGGGCAAGCCAACCACCGCAAAGTAGCTACCAGCAAGGTGCTGAACAAACTTGCCAGCGGCCCCTTGAATGCCATAACCACCGGCTTTGTCCTGTGGCTCGCCAGTTTGCCAATAGTCGCTGATGC
>JAMCRH010000141.1 GCA_023380515.1 Gammaproteobacteria bacterium
TGTCATGAGTCGCTGTGAATAATGACGGGTTTGGATAGCCATTAATATCAGCGGCAAACATATTCAAGAACCAGAAGCCCGGCATAATCCCGATAATGGTTAACGGAATCGACAGCATCATGATGCCCGACACGCCTTTCAAACCGGTTTGCAGCACCATCACGAGGTAGACTCCGAGCAAGGCAGCACCGTAGGCGATACCTAAGTCGCGAAAAACATCGAGGGTAATTTTCCACTCTCCCTCACCACTCCACACAACGCTGATATTGTCAGGGACATCCCAGCCAAGTCCTGCACCATTATTAAAGTAGTGACGACGCCAGTGCGGGACAAAATCATCACCAGCCTTACCTTGATCAACCATCACGTCTGCAACCACATCCGCTGGCACGCGACCAACCGATTCCGCATACACATAGGCCACAGGTCGCAGGTTTTTGTGTAAGATCGGACGGTCAGCGGTCACTTCAACAAAGCGACCTAATTCTGCCAACTGCACCAATGGCGCTGGCGCAGTGCGCAAGCCCTGGCCGTCATCAACTTGGGCAATACCCTGTTGTCCGCGAACATACAATGACAATAAATGATCTGGGTTATCGCGCGCGCCTTGAGGCAAACGAATCTCGATCGGTAAGGGATTAATTTCCGTTGGCTGCTGGAGAAAATCAATGACCCAGCCCGCTGTCGCCGCTTGAATGCTTTGGTGAATATCTGTTGCACCAATGCCCGATAATGCAGCCTTTTCCCGATCAACTTCAAAGCGCCACACTGAGTAGTCGTAGGGTACAGATGTGTCCACTTCACTGACCATGTCTTCGCGACGCAGACGTTCCGCAACAAGATGAGCAGCAGCTTCAAGCTCTCGATAATCAGTTTGTTGGTCGCCGTATATCTCCGCCACAACCGTTGCTAACACCGGAGGCCCTGGCGGCATTTGCACGATTTTTAGACGTGCATCGTGGCTATCAGCAATGGCTTCAAGATCGTCACGCAAGCGGTTAACCATTTCATGGGACTGCATTTTGCGCTGGTTCTTTGGTGCTAACACAACGCGCAGTTCTCCTTGCCACGGCTGTTGCCGATGGAAGTAGTGCCGCACCATGCCATTAAAGTCCATCGGCGATGCCACACCAACAAAGCTGGACACCGAGGCAACTTCTGGCACTCGTTGCAGATAATCAGCGAATTGCTCGAGCACCATGGCGGTCGACTCAAGCGACTCGCCTTCACGCAAATCAACCACCAACTGAAATTCATTTTTGTTGTCGTGTGGCAACAACTTAAGTGGCACAAGGCGCATGGCCGGCAAAATCGCCGCAATCACGAACAATCCAGCAACCGCCCACAGGAATAATTTACTGCGTTTTGGACTTGCGATGAGAGGCGCAAGAAGTGCGCGGTAACCTTTATACAGAACCGACAAGTTCGGGTCGTACGCGCCTTTTTGTTTGGCCGTCGCCATAATTTTCCAGGCCAACCACGGCGTAATCAAAAACGCCGTGATTGTTGAGAAAATAACGCTCATAGGGACATTGAATGCCATCGGCGCCATATATGGGCCCATCATGCCGGTAATAAAGAACATCGGCGTGAAAACAATAATAATCGCTAACGTCGACATCAGCAGCGCACTGCGAATTTCAACCATGGCGGCAATAACCACACGCTTGGTTGCTTTCCCTTTTTCGCGCATGTGCCGCTCAATATTGTCAATGGCCGCGATCGGGTCATCGACAATTAAACCAAGTGCGAGAATCAGGGCAAATAAAGTCACTCGGTTGATCGTATAACCGAACAATAAGTCCATGCCCAAGGTCGCACCATAGGCGATTGGAATTGCGATCGCGACCACCGCGGCTGCTCGCCAACTTAGGAAGAGACCAACGAAGACCACAACGACAATAACCGCCACCGCCAAGCTACTGACGAGCTCTTTGACTTTATCATCAGCGGTTTCACCGTAATTCCGAATAACCGAATATTCGACACCAGCGGGCAACCAGTCCGCTTGCAAGGCATCAAGCTCTGCGAGCACATTATCTGCGACCCAAACTGCATTGGAGCCACGTTGTTTAGCAACGGATATATACACAGCGGGATACTTATCGGCTTCAGCTGCCTGCGCACCGCCAGTAAATGCCATACCCGGATAGAAAAAGGTGTAATTCGTGGGTTGTTCAGGGCCATCCGTCACACTCGCAACATCGCGCAAATACACAGGCTTGCCATTCACCACGTTGACAACTGAGTTGGCTAACTCCTGAGCAGACGCAAAAAACACCCCACTTTCTATTTGGATCACGCGGTTTTGCTGATGAAGTTGCCCTGCTGTTACTTGCGTATTACTGACTTTTACCGCCCGAGCAATATCTGCAAGCGTGGTGCTGTGTGCGGCTAAAGCAACACTGTCGAGTTCAATTTGAATCACTCGCGCTTGACCACCGGTAACTTCAACGCGGTTGGTGTGGCGAATTGATTTCAATCGCTGCGTGGCCTGCTCTGCGATCCGACGCAGCGCAAAGGCGTCATGTTGTTCTGGATTGGTGCTGTAGATTGCAGCAACCACAATTGGCACATCATCAATTTCAACGGGCTTGACCACCCAGTTACTAACGACTGCAGGAATTTGGTCTTGATTGGAGTAGAGCTTATTGTAAAGTTTAACCAGTGAGTCTTCGCGGTCTTCGCCGACATAATAACGAACGGTCACAATTGCATGGTCACGATTTGACGAAGAGTATACATATTCAACGCCATCAATTTGCGAGACTAATCGCTCCAATGGCTCTGTGACTTGCGTAGCAACTTGCCGTGCAGAAAGTCCCGGTGCAGACACCATAACGTCGGCCATCGGCACAATAATTTGAGGATCTTCTTCGCGTGGTGTGAGAATCAACGCAACCACGCCGAGCAGCAACGCAAAGCCAATAAAGATAGGCGGAAAAGCACTGTTCAAAAACCAGCCAATAATGTTCCCTTGGGGCTTACCACCACCCTGTTTTGCAGCCATGCGTTACTCCTCTACGTCGAACACTTGATTATTTAAATGCGTGACCTGGCTTGAGACCAACCTTCGCTAAAATCTTTGCCAATGGACAAAAACCTGTAAAAGCGGCTTGGAATAGATTTAAACCGACAAAGCCTGTGAGCAATAACCACGCAGGTGAGACTTGCCACGCTAATAGTGCTGACACTAAAACGACTGCTCCTGCAAACGCCATAACGGCACGATCGATATTCATGATGCTACCCTCTTGAAGTAAAGTGACATGGAATACGTTTTCCCGACACTAGTGTTCTACAGCGTGGCTTAGGCTTTCTGAGCCTCACGACGAAAGCTCTCTAAGCGTAGCTGATTAATGACCGTCTTGCTTACTTTACGCGCAATCTAACTGATTGTTTGCGAGTAAGTTTTCACGCAAGAACGATAGCTTAATTTATATTAGGTAATTCTAATATATGCAAGCTAAAAAAAGACCGCTCCGGATCTTTTCATGACTTATTTTAGCAATAAATCCCGTAAAGGGTTTCAAGCACTTGCATCGCTTTTTCGTCTTCAATTCGGTAGAGCACTGTTGTGCCCTCTTTGCGAAAGCCAACAATTTGCTGCTCACGCAACTTTGCTAAGTGCTGCGACAATGACGACTGCGACAACCCAAGCTTTTTCTCAAGTTCGCCAACCGACATTTCACCATTGACCAAATGACACAACACCATCAGCCGATGGCTGTTGGCGAGCGATTTTAGCAGTGCTTCGGCACTGGCTGCGTTCATCTGCATTTGCTCAACTGAAATATTCTGCATGGTCATTGCTCTATTATATTAGGAGGTGCTAATTCTTGCAACTACCTTGATTATATTCGTTCTCGACACCTAAAAGAAAGTCCCGCCTTTTTCCAAAGCGGGACTTTACGTTCAAGTGCCAAACAATTGCGACTTATGGATTGTAGAACTCGCCATTTTTCCGCAAGTAGTAGAACCAATTTAAAATGAGGCAGAAGCCATAGAATATCGCAAAACCAATCATGGCGTATTCTGGCGTCGCAGCTGTGATTTGTTCACCGAACACTTGTGGAATATAAAACGCACCGTAGGCAGCCACGGCAGACGTCCAACCCAGCACTGGACCTGCTTGTTCTTTTGGAAACACAACCGCGATGGTTCGGAATGTTGAACCATTGCCAATACCACTTGCGGCAAACAAACCAAGGAACAGTAAGAAGAATTGCATAAAATACTGCTCTGGTGCCTCAGACTGGTAGGCAAGGCGCATGTAGTAGGCCGCCCCCAACGCACAGACAACCATAATAAATGCGCAGATTTGCGTGACTAAAGCGCCGCCCAGTTTATCCGACAGCCACCCACCCACAGGGCGAATTAATGCACCAATGAATGGGGCAATCCAAGCGTAGGTTAATGCACTAGGTCCATTCGGGTTTGGCGTATTATGGGTCATCACGCCATCAACCATAATATGGCTGTAGCCGAAGATAACCTGAATCGACAACGGGAACGCTGCAGCAAAACCGATGAACGAGCCAAAGGTCATGATATAGAGGACACTCATCACCCAGGTATGTTTGTTATTAAAAATCTTGTATTGACGATTCAAGCTCGTACGAATTGCACCGGGCAAGAATTTCAATAGCATGACCGTACTGACCAAGACCAAAACTAAAACGATTTCTTTCGGCACACCAAAGCCGGAACCATTGGCGTCCGCAGGCAGCATGAGCCATAAACCGACAATCGAAGTCAGGAAGCCAATGCCATACATAGCTAAGATAATGGCAAAGGACACTGGCGCTTTTGGCAAGTTCGGCGTTACTTCTTCGGTGTTGATGTTATTCATGCCAAACCATGTCGCAAATGCGAGTGGAATAAGCAGCAACAGCCACACATAACCAGCATTCTGAATCCAAGTTTCGCTACCAGCAGGAATACTACCGATCAAGGTACCACTCGCCTTTTGCAGAATCATTGAGTCGCCAGCGCCGAACCATGAGAAGGCGGCAAAGGTCATCACCAATGGAACAAGCAATTGCATGGTGGTGACACCAAAATTGCCCAAACCTGCATTCATACCGAGCGCAGAACCTTGTTGCTTGCGTGGGAAGAAGAAACTGATATTTGACATCGAAGCGGCAAAGTTACCGCCACCAATACCTGACAATAGCGCCATCAATTGGAACACCCATAATGGCGTGTCTGGGCTTTGTAACGCCAAACCCGTTCCAAATGCTGGAATAATCAGTAAGCTAGTCGTTAGAAAGATCGTATAGCGACCGCCACACAAGCGAACAAAGAAACTCGCTGGAATGCGCAAAGTCGCACCGGTCAAGCCGGCGATCGCAGTTAGGGTTAATAGCTCTCCTGGATTGTAGGGAAAGCCTAGGTTCATCATTTGAACCGTAATAATGCTCCAATACATCCACACGGCAAAGCCGCATAATAAACTCGGAATCGAAATCCATAGATTTCGATTCGCAATGCGTCCCAGAACTTTTCGTTCTCGGGTTCCCAGCGCTTCAAGTCTGACATGTTGAACTCCTCACTCCAGCCATTATCCAGGCGAAACTAAGTGTGCGTTTTACAATGAGTGACCACAATGTTCCCTAGGAGAGGGGCAGCCGCCAATCTTGGAGTACCTAAAAGGGGGTAGTTGCCAGAATAAGTTGGTAATTAGCCTTTAATTTTCAGCAATTTATATTAAGCTACTGATTAGCGCAGGAACGCTGAGTATCCCTATTCGTAGTGCGGGCATGGTCATAAACCATGATTTAGGTCAAAGTTTTACTGCCCGTACTAAGAGGTAATAGGCGGCACTGAGGATATACCTCCGGTATGTAAATTTGGGGATAGAAACATGACAGATAAATCCAGTGTGATGTTAGTGGACGATCATCCACTGTTGTTAAAGGGCTTAAAGCAGTTACTTGAGTTCGAGAGTGACATTGAAGTTGTGGCTGAAGCCAACAATGGCCCAGACGCAATTAAACTTGCCGAGGAACTTGATCCTGACCTCATCGTGCTCGACCTCAACATGCACGGCATGGATGGGCTCGAGACACTAAAGGGCATGCGTAAAGTTATATCGGCATGCCGCTGCTCCCTGCTCACAGTGTCTGATGCCGACGAAGACGTCGTCGAAGCCATCAGTTCCGGAGCCGATGGTTACCTGTTAAAAGACATGGACCCAGAAAAGCTACTTGAACAACTGCGTCGGGCTCTCGACGGTAAAATGGTACTGAGCGAAGCAGTCACAGAAATCCTAGCCACCGCCATTCGCAAGCCAGCACCGCGCCAACAGGCAGACTTAAATAACCTGACGAATCGCGAATATGAAATTTTGTCGCTGATCGCTAAGGGGATGAGCAATAAAGTGATCGCTCGTGAACTCGATATTTCCGATGGTACCGTGAAAGTTCACGTCAAACACTTATTGAAAAAGCTGGGGTTACGTTCACGCGTCGAAGCCGCAGTTTGGATGGTCAATCAGCAAGGTAGTTAAGGACTTAGTATGTTATCTGTTCGTGAAGCTGTACAACAAATGTTGGACAGTGTTCAGCCGATCACCGAAATCGAAACCGTTTTCATTGCCGATGCCGTGGACCGCGTTCTTGCGCAAGCGATCCACTCCACTCTCGATATCCCCTCATACGATAACTCGGCAATGGATGGTTATGCACTACGAGCAGAAGACTTAAGTCAAACGGGAACCACATTAACACTGGTTGGCCAAGCCCTTGCCGGGCATTCATTTCAAGGCGAAATTAAGCCCGGCGAGTGCATTCGGATTATGACCGGCGCCCAGGTACCGGCATCTGCTACTGCGGTTATTCCCCAAGAAGACACGGAAAGAGACGCAGAAAATTCAAAACAAATAAAGTTTAATGTCACGGCCACTGTTGGCCAAAATATTCGCCGCCAAGGTGAAGAACTCAAAATTGGCGCTGCCGTGTTTGCCGTTGGTCACCGGTTCACACCGGTCGATATTGGCCTGTTGGCATCACTCGGGATTGCCGAAGTGGCAGTCAAACAACAACTCACGATTGCCTTATTTTCAACCGGTGACGAGCTCGTTCAGCCCGGCCAGCCAAAGCGCGCAGACCAAATCTATGACAGTAACCGCTTCGTGCTGCACGCCATGATCGAGCGCATGGGCTTTAATGTTCTGAATTTAGGGCTGATTCCCGACAATAAACAAGAAATTGCCGACGCCTTTATGACGGCTGCTGCAAAAGCCGATGCCATTGTGTGCTCCGGTGGTGTTTCTGTCGGTGACGCTGACTACACCAAGCAAGT
>JAMCRH010000142.1 GCA_023380515.1 Gammaproteobacteria bacterium
GAATGCGGTGTTGATTATACCAACACAGGCATTTATCGACGCTTTGCCGTACCAGAAAATCCCTGACCGTCATGACTTTGCGAATATGGATGTGGCGACTCGTCAGAAATTTTGGCAGCAAGCCACCGATGCGGGTTATCGTTTAGCGGAACAGCTACAGAAGTGGCTAGAAAGTGGCGAAATCCGACACAAAGTGCAGCGTTGGGAAGACTGAGTGTTCCCCCCTAAAAAACGCTAAAATGTTGTAGATAGGCGAAATATTGTCGTCAGTTTCTGGACATCTGAGGAACATCGACTAGGCTAAGTAGGGTAGTACCCTTACTGAAAAAACGTGAACAACGTAAACAAGGAGTATTGTTGAATGAATAAGTTTGTTTCGTTAGCTATTTTAGTCGCAGGCCTAATCGTGTTGTATTTTGGTTGGCAGGAAAAAGAGTCCGCTGCCTCACAAGTGTCGGAAGCCTTCACCGGACAGCCAACCGATAATGCCATGTGGTTCCTTATTGTTGGTGTCGTGCTCACAATCGTTGGCATTGGTGGGTTTCTAACAGGCATGAAAAAGTAATTCTCGACCTTTTTTATTCGTAGTAGGCAACTCTGTATAAGCGCCATGATTTTGTTATCATGGCGCTTTATTTTTTAGCGTTGCCCGCACAAGGGGCTGAGGAAGATGTAACATGACTCTTAAAGCCGCAAGTTTTCAAAGTACCGAACGTTATATTGTGTCGCCAGAGCTAGCGCTCGCGGTTAATGCTGCCGTTACGCTGGAAAAACCACTCTTGATCAAAGGCGAGCCGGGCACAGGCAAAACCAAACTCGCGGAGGAGTTAGCCGCTGCACTCGATACGGATTTATTGCGTTGGCACATTAAGTCAACCACCAAAGCCCAGCAAGGACTTTACGAGTATGATGCCGTGTCGCGCTTGCGAGACAGTCAGCTGGGCAGTGAACGCGTGCACGACATTGCCAACTACATCAAGCCGGGTAAGCTCTGGCAAGCCTTTAGTGCTGAGAAACGCCCGGTGCTGCTCATTGACGAAATTGACAAGGCCGACATTGAATTCCCCAATGATTTGCTCCATGAACTCGACCAAATGGAGTTTCATGTCTATGAAACCGGTGAGCAGGTGAAAGCCGAGCACCGGCCGATCGTGATTATCACCTCAAACAACGAGAAAGAATTACCCGACGCATTTTTACGCCGGTGTTTCTTTCATTATATTCGTTTTCCAGATGCGGACACCTTGAAGCAAATTGTGGCAGTACATTTCCCGAACCTGCAGCCGCGCTTGCTGAACGTGGCATTAGAAGTGTTTTTCGATTTACGCGACGTCCCGCACTTGAAAAAGAAACCCAGTACCTCAGAATTGCTGGACTGGTTGAAGCTTCTTCTTGTTGAAGACATCGGCCCAGAAGAACTGCAAAGCAATCAGTCCCATGGCGGACTGATGCCGATGTTTGGTGCCTTGTTGAAGAATGAACAAGACGTCGAGCTAATCGAAAAATTGGCGTTTATGAGTCGTCGTCAACCGCGCGGCTAGGTAAATTATGTTTATTGAGTTTTTCTTCAAGTTACGCGAACACGGGCTGAAAGTGAGTCTCACTGAACTCATGGACTTGCTCCGTGCCCTTGAACAGCAAGTCGTGTTCGCCAGTATCGAAGATTTTTATGTGTTGTCACGTATGACGCTGGTGAAAGATGAAAGTCAGTACGACCGGTTTGATCGTGCGTTTGCGGCATACTTTGAAGGTGTCAATGAGGTGGACATTGCAGCGAGTATTCCTCAGGAATGGCTCGAACGGTCGTTGCAACGTCATTTAAGTGCGGAAGAGAAGGCGAAACTACAAAGCCTTGGTGGCCTCGACGAATTGCTCAAACAATTTCGTGAACGGTTAGCCGAGCAGCAAAAGCGCCATGCCGGCGGTAATAAGTGGATCGGGACGGGTGGTACATCGCCGTTTGGCGCGTATGGTTATCACCCAGAAGGGATTCGTATAGGCCAGGACGGAAGTAACGCTCGCCGAGCCGTGAAAGTGTGGGACAAACGCGAGTTTAAAGATCTCGACACCGATGAAGAACTGAATAATCGAACCTTGAAACTAGCTTTACGTAAGCTACGGCGATTTGCCCGCACAGGTGCAGCGACGGAGCTTGATTTAGCTGAAACCATTCGCGCAACGGGCAAGCAAGGAATGCTCGATTTGCGCTGGCAGCCGGAACGCCACAATGCCATTAAGGTCCTGATTCTGTTCGATGTTGGCGGTTCGATGGATGATTACATTTATGAGTGCCAGCAATTATTTCAGGCGGTGCGCTCCGAGTTTAAGCACCTCGAGTTTTATTACTTCCATAATTGCGTGTACGAAGGCGTGTGGAAAAATAATCGACGGCGTTGGCAAGAGCAGGTGCCTCTGCAAGAAGTCCTGAATACCTATGGTAGTGACTACAAATTGATTTTGGTGGGTGACGCAACGATGGGGCCGTATGAAATTGCTTATCCCGGCGGTAGTGTCGAACACTGGAATGAAGAGCCTGGCCAAGTGTGGATGCAACGCTTGCTGCGCCAATACCCGAAGGCAGTCTGGATTAACCCACAACCACAGGAGCGTTGGCGTTATTACCCATCAATACAGATGATCAGCGATCTGATGGAACAGCGTATGTTTTCATTTAGTCTAGACGGCTTGAGCCAAGCAATCGATCGCTTGCTTTAAATCGAATGAATTGCACTCAAGCTGCCTAAAGACTCATTAGGGTTAACGGATTTTATCGACCGCTTGCTGTAAGCGGGCGGCTGAAAACTCGCCAACATGACTGTCAATCAGCATGCCATCACGATTAAAAAATAATGTGGTTGGCAGTGCGAATGAGTTAATTTCGTTACTGAGAGTACTGTTGTAATCCATGAGCATATCATTGAGGTTCAAGCCTTGATCGGCAATAAACTGCAATACCATGTCTTTGTCGTCACCTTGATTGACGGTGACGAACGCAACGTCAGGCCATTTTTCCTGGGCGTCTTCGAGTAATGGCATTTCTCGCACACAAGGTGGGCACCAAGTGGCCCATAAATTAACCACGAGAGGTTGTCCACGGTATTCACGGTTGAGCCAAACTTGGCGGTCGTCGAGAGTGGCGACGCGAACCTCAGGAACCCAAAGTTCATCACCATATTTGTAATCGTAATAACCGTGCATGGCGGTGTAGGCAATCACCCCTGTACCGCAAGCAATCAAAACTGGTTTCCACAGAGGACGGCGCCGGAAGATCTCCCAAGCCGTCATAAGCGCGCCACCAACCACACCCGCCCAGAGATCAAAGCCGCCGTCACGAACATTCAGCATTTGCCATGGGGCGTCCGCATAGAGCTCGAAATAACGAATAATGAAGCTTGCTCGAGCGACGATCAAACCGACCGCAAGTACGTTGAAAACAGAGTCAGTCGCACGTAGTTCCGTGCGGCGAGCAATCAACCACGCAGCAAGCAAGGCTGCAACGGCCGCGAGTATAAATATGAGGTGAGTAGTCGCAAAGGCAAAAGGGCCGAGAGTAATCGACATGAACGCTTCTCCGTGTTTAGAGGCGGTTAAGTGGAATTTTTAAATAAACAGTACCGTTCGCTTCAGGCGGCGGCATTTCACCAGCACGAATATTAACTTGAATGGACGGTAATATCAGACGCGGCATGGCTAATGTTGCGTCACGAGCATCACGCATGCGCTCAAATTCTGCGCTGGTCACTTCAGCACGAACATGGATACTTTCCTCTCGTTGTGCTTTGACCGTCGTCACAAACTGGTGTGCTCGCCCTTCCGGTGGATAATCATGGCAAATGAATATGCGGGTGTCTTCCGGGAATGCGAGGAGCTTTTGAATCGACGCATACAAAGTTGCACTGGAACCGCCGGGGAAGTCACAACGAGCGGTGCCGACGTCTGGTAAAAATAGGGTATCGCCGACAAAAAGCGCTTTACCATTTACAACGTACGTTATATCAGCCGGTGTATGCCCTGGCGTGTGGAGGACTTGGAACTGGAGTGGCCCGAC
>JAMCRH010000143.1 GCA_023380515.1 Gammaproteobacteria bacterium
TTTTCCAGCCAGTAATTTTTTGGTTCCGTATGAAAAACCTGCCGACCGCCGTGGCGATTGCAGCGATTTTCGTTTTTATATTTGTTGTAGGCTTCGGTTTAACCGGCTTAATTATTCAATCGCTCACCGAATTCACTGCTAAGCTGCCCGAGTATCGGGTTAAGTTAACCGAGCAGTTTAGTGATTTAGTGGCGTTTGCAGACCGTTTTAACATTCATTTGAATCAAGAGTTATTACAGCAACAGCTCGACCCGTCTCGGATTTTATCGATGTCGGTGAATCTATTGTCAAGTGTCGGCAATATGATGACCAACACCATTTTAATCCTGTTGATCGTCGCGTTTATGCTCGGTGAAGCCGCGTTGATGCCGAAGAAGATTCAAATGGCGTTTCCAAGCCCCGAGAAGAAAATGTCGCAAATGAGTAACTTGTTGATGGCGATTAACAAGTACTTGGCACTGAAAACCATCATTAGTTTAGTTACCGGCATCGTTGTCGGTTTCGGCCTGTGGCTAATGGGCCTTGACCATTATGTGCTGTGGGCTGTGATTGCCTTTCTGTTTAACTACATTCCAAATATCGGTTCAATTATTGCTGCCGTACCAGCGGTGTTAATGGCGCTTATTCAGTTCCATCCGATTATGGCGTTGGTTGTGGCGCTCTGGTATTTGTTAGTGAATATCTTCATGGGCAATATCATCGAACCGCGCATGATGGGGCGGGGACTTGGGTTGTCGACCCTCGTTGTGTTCCTCAGCTTACTTTTCTGGGGCTGGCTACTCGGCCCGGTCGGCATGCTGCTTTCCGTGCCGTTAACCATGGCTGTCAAAATTGGCTTTGAAGAAAACCCTAGCACTCGTTGGCTGGCCATTCTGCTGTCGGGCGACGAAGTCACCCGCCACGCACCAGAGGCTGTGGAAGCCAGTGGTGCGGTTGAGTCAAAGGGTGATGGTTAGGGGCATTTGCGCGCGACTTATTTCTGCATGAGTGGCTAGTCAGCTGCATTGTGACAGTTTTCAACCAGTGTGCTTTGCAGGAAGCGCAACACTTGGTCAGAGGTTTTCGAGTCGTAACTATAGTGCCCTCCCTCGTTGGCGATATGCTCGACAGGGTGGGCAAATCCGTATTGTTTAAGGCGCTCTTCAATTGCATTGGCCATTGCATACGACGGCCAAATTTCATCTTGTTTGCCTGATACCAAAAGCACAGGCCCTTTAATATTCTCGACCGGAATACGGGCTTGTTCAATTTCTTCACTCGAAGCTTTGTCGAGGGCATTGGTAAATGCTTTGACGAATTCGCCAGTGAAATTACCTGATTGCATGGTGAAGGAAAACAGCGGAGCGTTGATATATGCCAGTGGCTCGCCATTTAAACTCCAGCTTGAGCGGCTCGTTGGGGTGCGCACAGCATTCCATGTCACGTGACTTGGGAAAGCCGCCACGACTTGCGTCGCCGTGTCGAAATGACTACCCAACAACAATGCGAGTTCCGCGCCTTTTGAAAAGCCGACGAGGGCAATGCAGTTTTCATTAATCGCTGGGTTTCGGGCTAGTGTAGCAATCCGCCGGTCAAGTACCTCGAGGGATATTTCTGCGGGGCTGCGCGGTGTGTTTTTGGTACGAAAGTAGCCCATCGCAGCCACTGACATGCCATATTCGTGGTACTCGAGCAGTATGTCGTCAAAGTCAGGATTCGCAAAGTAGTTACCGCCCTCGGAACCACCTAGCAAGATAATAAGCGGGTGAGACTCACCGTCATCAATAAACTTCGTGAGCATGTCCGGATCAGTTGCCGGACTGCAGGCCGCAAGTGTCCCCGCCACAAGAAGTGACGCTATTAAATTTTTCATGGAATGTTCCTTGTTGTCGGTTGGTCAGTGCTACATTTTTAAATGTTTTTTGAGTTGCCGTGCTCCATTGCGACTGGTGAGTACCTCCAATTTGGATTGGACGAAACGAAGCAGTAAACGACCATTTAGCCAGCGCTCGGCTTCAGCCAATCGGTAACGATTCACTATCGCGGCGCGATGAACCCGCAAGAAATGGTCAGGTAGCTCATTCTCAAGATCGCGCAGGGTGGTGTTGAGTGGATACGCCTGATCGCCACACCAAGCCTCTTGTACACCGTTACGGGTGACAACAGCGTCAATAGCGTCGACCTTCACCGTTCGCACCCGCTGACCGACGTGACTGACGAGCTCTTGCGGCTCGAGACTCAGTTGCTTGACACGTAACTTCTGTTCAGCCCGCTCTAACGCAAGTTGTAGTCGACTCGCGTTAATTGGTTTCAGAATGTAATCGGTTGCTGCCGCATCAAAAGCCGCGACCGCATGGCTGCTGTACGCGGTGACAAAGATGACTTCACCTGTGAACCCTTGTTGGTTCAGTTGGTGCAGCACGTCAATGCCATTTATTCCGGTCATGTTGATATCAAGCAGAACGACTTCAACATCGGTTTCGTTGAGTTTCTGTAGTAAAGCCTCACCAGAGTTTAGTTCAGCAACGATTTGCCACTGCGGCAAATGGCTTAACAGTTGCCGCAGTTTTAAACGGGCGGCTTGCTCATCGTCGACAATCATCAAACGTTTACGCATCGTCTCGCTCCCTCTTATTTGCGAGCCTGATGTCAACAACAGCACCATAAGGAGCGGGGCCGTTACTGAGTCGAAACTGCGAGCCGGAAAGCAGGGCGATACGTTGCAGTGTCGTGCTGAGTCCAACACCGGGAACGTGATGGATTGCTTGCTGAGCCTGAAGCACAGCATCTGGAAATCCGGGGCCTTGGTCACTGATTTTTAGGCACAACATGTCGCCTTGGAGTCGACAGCTGACAACAATCACGACCGGTCGTTGTGTACTGTGTTTAATTGCGTTTTCTAACAGAGGTTGGAGAATAAAAGGGGGGACTGTTGCGTCGAGCGCGGCTTCATCGATAGCAAAGCTTACCTTGAGATCATCACCTAAGCGAGCCTGCTCGATGTTCAACCATTTTTGCAGCACCAACAATTCGTGTTTCAGGCTTATTGCGTTGGCTTTGTCCGTATCGAGAACTTGTCGAAGCACCGCCGCAAGATCCTGAGTCAGTTGTTCTGCTTTGACAGGGTCGGATGCGATGAATGCAGACAGCGTATTCAAGCTATTAAATAAAAAGTGCGGCTGCAAGGTTTGGCGTAATTGATTGAGTTCAGCTTGTTTGCGTAGCAACCGCTCCGCTTGCAGCGACTTATAGGCGTCGTAAGCCCGGTAAATAATATAGGTGCCGAGCGACCAAGGTAGGCAAATGAAAAAGAGTTCCAACGCGCTAAACTGAAAACCTGGATAAATTTGCTCGAGTGCAACAGCCCATAGCCGGTAGCCTACATAGAAGCTCAGAACCCAGAGCGGTAGCTCGCGCCATACGGATTGTTGCCCGAGTTTCCCGAGTAGAAACCCAGCCAGCGTCAAGGGTAACCAGAACAGTAGCACAATCGCAATAATCCCCGCTTTTATTCTCCAACCTCTGTT
>JAMCRH010000144.1 GCA_023380515.1 Gammaproteobacteria bacterium
GCGCCTTGAGGCGCTTCTTTTACTTCGCATGTACGGCAAGCCGTTCGTACATGTTGGCTTGTCAACAACAGGGGACAGAAACCTATGATGATCTCAACGGAATTTGATAGCGGCAATATTGAAGTTGTCTCGGCTGATGCGCCGGATCAAATTCGTTTGCGTATTCGCAAAGATAATGAAAGTGAGTTTTTCCAGTGGTATCACTTTAAGTTATTTGCGCAAACTGATGTCAAACATACCCTGATTATCGAGAACGCGAGTGAATCAGCTTATCCGAAAGGCTGGGAACACTATTATTCGTTTGCCAGTTATGATCGCGAGCACTGGTTTCGTGTGCCGACTAGTTTTGATGGTAAGAAATTAACCATTACCCACACGCCTGAACAAGAAACTGTGTTTTACGCGTATTTCGTGCCTTACAGCTGGGAGCGCCACCTCGATTTACTGCAGTGGGCACAGCAATCAGCGTGGGTTGAACAGCGCTGCTTAGGCCTAACGCTCGATGGCCGAGAAATGAACTTGTTGGTCGTTGGTGAAGAGAGTCCGAAGAAGCGGAAAGTCTGGATTACTGCGCGTCAGCATCCTGGCGAGACCATGGCTGAATGGTTCGTGGAAGGCCTGTTAGAGCACCTTCTCAATGAAGATGAGCCGGTTTCACGTCAGCTACTTGATCAAGTGGTATTTTATATCGTACCTAACATGAACCCCGATGGCAGTGTGCGCGGGCATTTGCGTACCAATGCTGCGGGTGTGAACCTGAATCGGGAATGGGCAGAACCAACCTTGGAGAAAAGCCCGGAAGTATTCCATGTGTTGAAGGCGATGGACGCGATTGGCGTCGATATGTATCTCGACATTCATGGTGATGAAAATCTGCCCTACAACTTTGTGGCTGGGTCCGAAGGTATTCCGTCTTATGACGAGCGTCACACAAATTTAGAACGCTTATTTAAAGAAGCTTATTTACGTGCGACTGCTGAATTCCAAACGAAATATGGCTATGACGTCGATGCACCAGGTCAAGCTAATTTAACCGTTGCGAGCAACGCAGTGGGCGAGCGCTTTAAATGTTTAGCGTTTACGGTGGAAATGCCATTTAAAGATAATGATGATCTGCCAGAACCTTATCAGCAATGGTCGGACATTCGTTCACGTTTGCTTGGGCGTGACACGTTAAAAGCTATTCTCGATGTAGCGAACGATTTGCGTTAATCAGTTGTGGCACGAGTATAGAAAAGGGCGCTGTCAGATGACAGCGCCCTTTGTATTTTCAACGGCAGTATTTCTAGAACGATATTATTTCTCGACTTCTTTTTCCGCTGCACGTTGTTTGGCTAACCGTTTTTCCCAGAACTCAGCTTTTTGAATACCGAGTTTTTGTGGGTCAAAGATAATTGGTTTACCAAGCTTTTTCTGTTCTTCGTAGTCACGCAAACACATAATTGCCGGTCGGGCGACAAAGAAAATCGCGAGAATACCGAGGATGTTGATCCACGCCATGAGGCCGACACCGATATCACCTAGGTTCCAAATGTAGCCGGAACTATTGACGGTGCCGTAAGCGACCATAAACATAATCACCATTTTCACTAAGAACAACGAGAAACGGTTCTTAAAGTAACGGTTTAAATAGGCAACGTTGGTCTCTGCGATATAGTAGTAGGCGAGGATAGTCGTAAATGCGAAGAAGAATATCGCGACCCCAACAAAGCCTTGGCCAAAGTTACTGAAGACGCTCGACAGCGCTAATTGCGTGAATGCTGGCGAAGCAACTTCTGTGCCTGCGGCAACGTTTTGCACAATAAGGTCACCGGTTACTTCGTTGACGATGTTGTACTGCTGAGTAATCAAAATCATCAATGCGGTTGCTGTACACACAAAAAGGGTGTCGACGTAAACTGAAAATGCTTGAACGAGTCCTTGCTGAGCAGGGTGGTCTACTTCCGCAGCTGACGACGCATGTGGGCCAGTACCTTGACCCGCTTCGTTCGAGTAGATTCCCCGTTTAACACCCCAACCAATCGCCGCACCGAAACCCGCTTGTGCAGTAAACGCGTCGGTGACAATCATGGCTAAAATGCCCGGCACTTTATTCAGGTTAAGGAAGACAATCACCAGTGCCATGATGATATAGGCCAGCGCCATAAATGGGACGACGATCTGAGTAAAGCTAGCAATCCGCTTAATACCACCAAAAATGATAAAGCCGAGGACAATTAGAATGACCGCAAGCGCAATTAATTTGTGGCTGCCAACTTCGCCGTAATCAGTGACGACCATATTGCCATCGCCAAAGACGTGGGTGACTGCATTGCCGACCGCATTAGCTTGAATGCCCGGAAGGAAAATACCGCAGGCAATGATGGCAGAGACTGCAAATAGAATCGCCAACCATTTTTGTCCGAGAGCTTTTTCGAAGTAATATGCCGGACCACCGCGATATTGGCCTTGATCTTCAACTTTGTAGATTTGACCTAAGGTTGATTCTGCATAGGCGGTACTAGCACCAAGGAATGCTACGACCCACATCCAGAACACTGCACCAGGACCACCGAAGCCGATGGCTGCGGCAACACCGGCAATATTACCGACGCCGACCCGACCCGAAAGTGTTACGGCTAATGCCTGAAAGGACGAAATGCCTTTGGTGGAGTCATTGCCACTGAACAACAAGCGCACCATTTCGCGAAAATGACGAACCTGAGCAAAACGTGTAAGGATTGAGTAAAAGAGACCTGCTGCGAGGCAGAGAAATACCAGTGCAGGGCTCCAGACTATATTATTGATGGTATTGACGATGCTCTCCATCAGCGTCTCCCGATTGTTATGGATTTGTTGTTTTTGTATTTATGCGCTACTTTGCCACAGAATTTATTCAAGCTCTATGCGCTTTATCGAGTTTTTTTGCTAGATGAGCAGGAATTACACGGTTGTTGCTCGCTTTCGGATGATCCCTTGGCAGATGGCTGATATGATTAGTGCTCGAGAGTTAATCAACACCCAAGTACGGAACGAGAGTAACGATGGCTATTATTAACTGCCCAGGTTGTATGAAAAAAGTTTCGGATCGAGCGGCGGTCTGTGAGCATTGTGGTTTTATGCTCGGCGCACATGATGCCGAGAGCCTGGCGCGCAAGGCTCGGACCGAGCGTTCAATCCGGGTGAATAAATTAGTAAGCCAGCAAATGCTTGCCATTGTATTTTTTGTTGCAGGAATTGGTGCGACTTTCTATGATTGGAGTGGCAGTCAATTTGCTGCTTGGATGCCCATTGCCGGTCCAGCATTAGCCGGCGCAAGTTTTATTTGGTACCTGATTACCCGTGCACGAATTTATTGGTTAAAGCGGCAAAAATAATATGCAGTATGATGATGTATTGAAAGCCATGACGCCTGAGATTTATGAGCGAATGGTGCAAGCAGTAGAAACTGGACGTTGGCCCGATGGCAATAAGCTCACGCCTGAGCAACTTGAAAACACCATGGAACTCGTCATGGTGTACCAAGCCCGACGGTTGAATCAAACCGACCATTTTTCAATTGGCGCAAACGGTGAATTGGTCATGAAGACCAAAGGCGATTTGCGTTCTGAATTACGGATGCGTGCCGAAGCTGATATTGCTCGGTTTGACTTAAAATCTGACCATGAACATTAATTCTCTCTGTTTGGAGCTCTAATTTCCGTGTTTTCCGCAACGACGACTGAACAGCCGGGTTCGCCGGCCTTTTATGCAAGCCTTACTCAGCAAATTACCGCGCTAGTCGATGGTGAGCCTGATTTAATCGCAAATTTGGCCAATATTAGTGCATTTCTATATGATCAACTTCCGAACCTCAATTGGTTAGGCTTCTATTTAAGCCAAGGTGATACGCTTGTGCTTGGGCCTTTTCAGGGGAAGGTTGCGTGTGTCCGCATTCCATTCGCTAAGGGCGTTTGTGGCGCCGCGGTGACGACACGAGAAATTCAGCGGATAGCCGATGTCCACGCGTTTCCCGGACATATTGCGTGCGATAGCGCGAGCAATTCAGAAATCGTCTTACCGATTATTGTTGGTGATAAAGTCGTCGCAGTACTTGATATCGACAGCCCGATACATGATCGCTTTTCAGCCGATGATGAAGCCGGGCTAGCAAGCTTGTTACCGCTGCTAGAGTCATTAAATTGGTCACAATATGAGCCAATTTGATATTCGTCCTTACTTGGTTTCAATCCACGATATGGATTATTTTGAAGATGACGCCGAGTTAGCGGCTGATCATCTCAACTTAATGCTGTATACAATTGAAGAACACACGGCAGATAACGAATTTTGGACACTAGAAAGACGTGAACAATTGGTTCTGGAAATTAGCGACATGTGGTTACGTGAACCAGGCCTCATTGAAGCTGAAGCGGATGAACTAGAAGATTACATAACCCATCTGATCCAACGCATAGAACAAGACGATCAGATCCTTGAGAACGATGAAGGTTAATTCAATGGAAAATACGGCAAAACTCTCTACCAGCAAAGAAGTCATCGCGTACTTGGCAACTAAGTTTCCAAGTTGCTTTACGTTGGAGGGAGAGGCACGGCCTCTGAAAATCGGGATTTTCGACGATTTAGCAGCACGTCTTGCAGACGACGACAACGTGAGCAAGACCCGTTTACGGGCAGCGTTGCGTCAATACACCAATAGCTGGCGCTATCTTCGTGGCGTGAAAGTGGGTGTGCAACGGGTTGATTTGGACGGCGCCGATGCGGGTGCAGTGGAAGAAGATCATCAAACACATGCGCTTGAACAGTTAAAAGAGTCGCAAGCTAAAGTTAAGGAAAAACAAGCGAAGCGTGCGGTAGAAGGCAAGTCTGTTGCGACTAAAGGGCAGAAGCCGGCGAACAAAACAGGCGATAATCAGGTCAGAGATACTAGACGTAAGAAAGTATCTGTACCTCGTCGAGCGTCGGTGAAAACCGACAATAAAGCGACAGCGACGACCGAGGCTCGCACGGTTAGTGCATCAAAGTCTCTTGAAACCGTGCAGCCGGAGCAAGTCGTGGTTGGACAGAAAATACAGATCAAACTCGGTGGTTTAGCCGTACAAGGTACTGTTGAAGCGATTGAAAAAGATGAGGTTCAAGTTCAGTTACCATCAGGCATGACCGTTCGGGTCGCGCGGACTGAGCTGTTCCGCAGCTAACAGGAGTTCGAATGATTAAGCAGGTTGTCTCTAGCGTTGTTCTGACGACAGCGTTACTACTAAGCTTTCCGGTTGCTAGCGCGCAGGGGCAAGACACAGGTGGTCTTGAAACGGAGTACACGTTAGCGAGCCTGCCGAAACTGGCCCCAGAAGGCCAACATAAGGCTGCGAGTCGGCGCATTGCTTCCTATTTTACACGCTATCATTACAGCCGCGTTGAGTTAGATGAAGCAATGGCGGAGCAAATATTCAACCGCTACTTCGAGCAGTTAGACTACAATCGGATGTTTTTCCTTGCCAGCGACGTTAACGAGTTTAATCGTCACCGTAAGAATTTCCACGAACAACTCCTGAACGGTGACCTCGAAGCCGCCTATGCAATTCACCAACGTGGCATGCAACGTCGTTTCGAACGTTTTCAGTATGCTCTCAGTGTCGTTGCGAGTGGCATCGACTTTGAAGAACAAGCTGAAGAATTTCGCTTTGATCGCAGCGAAGCAGAGTGGGCTACAAGCTCTGCAGAGTTAGACGAGATTTGGCATAACCGAGTGTTAAATGATGCACTTAATTTAATGTTGGCTGGCCGCAGCGATGAAGAAATTCGTGACAATCTGAAGCGTCGTTATCGCTCTGCTATCCATCAACTGACACAAACTCAAAGCGAAGACGCATTTCAAAATGTGATGAATGCATTTGCACGTAGTGTCGATGCGCATACAAGCTACTTGTCGCCGCGCAATGCCGAGCGTTTCCAGCAGAACATGAACTTATCCCTCGAGGGTATTGGCGCAGTGCTGCAGGCTGAGTTTGACTATACCGTCATCCGCTCATTAGTGCCTGGTGGTCCGGCGGATAAATCTGGCAAATTAAGTCCCGACGACCGCATTATCGCGGTGGCCCAAGGTGATCAAGAATTCGTTGATATTATCGGTTGGCGACTCGATGACGTTGTTGAAATCATCAAAGGCCCGAAAGGTAGTGTTGTTCGCTTACAAGTTTTAAAAGGCGGTGAGGCTCCAGGCTCGTCTCCTGTTGAAGTTGAAATTGTGCGTGAAGAAGTTCGCCTTGAGGATCGCGAAGCGAAACTTAGTTTTGAAACCGCTGACGACGGCACCAAATATGCCGTTATTACAATTCCAGGCTTCTACAATAAGCTGACCGAGAAGGTACAACAGTTATTGGCGGAGGTTCGCGCAAGCGATGCCGAAGGTTTGTTAATTGACTTACGCGGCAATGGCGGTGGTGCGTTAAACGAATCAATCACATTAACTGGCTTGTTTATACCATCGGGTCCAGTGGTGCAAGTGCGTGATAGTACAGGTCGAATTGACGTGAGCGGTGATCCAGACCCACAAGTGCATTACGACGGCCCAATGGTCATTATGATTGATCGCTTTAGTGCTTCAGCATCTGAGATTTTCGCTGCTGCGCTGCAGGATTATCGCCGGGCGTTAGTGGTTGGCGAAAATAGTTTCGGAAAAGGCACCGTGCAACAGCATCGCGGCTTAGCTCGTCGCTTTGATCTTAACGCAAATCCAATGGGTAGCGTGCAATATACCATGGCGAAGTTCTATCGTATTGATGGGGGCAGCACGCAACATAAAGGTGTGGTGCCAGACATTCAATATCCAAGTCTGATTGACCCAGAAGAGTTCGGAGAAAGTCGCGCAGATAACGCATTACCTTGGGATCAAATTGAACCGGTCGATTTCCAACGCTTTGGTTATATTAATGACGAAATATTGGCCGCTTTAAATGCGAAACACGCGCAACGCGTCGCGGATGACCCTGAGTTTGCCTACATTCAAGAAGACGCTGAGCGTTTTAAAACAATGCGTAAGCGCACGCACATTAGCTTAGTGAAGGCAGAACGTGAGGCTGAGTCTGCCCGCGAGCGCGAACGGAATTTGGCGCGCGTCAATGAACGCTTAGTTCGTGCCGGTTTAGAGCCGGTTGAAAGCCTCGACGATGTTGACGATGAGCTGCGTAGCCCAGACATCTTTATGCGCGAGACATTGCGCGTCGCAAGCGACTATTTGCGTTTATTGCGGCAAGAAAATTAAAATAGACCAATTGGCAAAAGTAAGGGCTTGTTGAACACAAGCCCTTTATTGTGTCCGGTATGGACAAAAAACTTGGTTTTACAGCGATAAAAGACATACAGTAGAATCATCTTCTCAGTGCTGCAGGGAAAACTCATAGAATAAGTCTTGCTAGCATTTACACATTCATCACTATGGAATAATAACTAATGACGGTCACCACTAAACGTCCTTCTTATTTACAGGCGCTCATTCCTTTATTGGCGCTGATTGCCATGTTGAGCAGTTCGGTCTTTCTGTTCGGTGAAGACTCGTCGTATGGCCCAAATCAAATTGCCTTGCTGATTGCTGCTGCGATCGCTACGGTTATTGCATTTGCCAATGGTTATCGTTGGGAAGCAATCGAAAAGGGTATTACGGATGGCATTTCAGTTGCACTCGGCGCGATTCTGATCATTTTAATGGTGGGTGCGCTTATCGGTACCTGGCTGCTCGCTGGGATTGTTCCGACCATGATTTACTATGGCCTAGAGTTGCTGAGTCCGAGTTGGTTCTATGCAGCCGCCTGTATTATCTGTGCCATCGTTGCACTCTCGATTGGTAGTTCTTGGACTACTGCTGCGACAATCGGTGTCGCATTGATTGGTGTTGCGACAGGTATGGAGCTATCATTGCCAATTACAGCAGGTGCCGTCGTTTCTGGAGCCTATTTCGGCGACAAAATGTCACCGTTATCAGACACAACAAACCTTGCTCCAGCTGTCAGTGGTACCGAGTTATTTGCGCATATCCGCTATATGAGTTGGACTGCATTCCCAGCACTTGGTATTTCTATTGTATTGTTTTTGATTCTCGGCTGGTCAGCTTCAAGCAGTGCCAACCTTGACTCTCTTGATGCCATGCAGTCAGAGCTCCGCAACCTATTTAATATTAGCCCGGTGATGCTGATTCCATTGGCCGTGTTGTTTGTTCTTGCGGTGGCGAAAAAGCCTGCATTGCCATCCATTTTAATCGGTGCGTTGGTCGGTGGTTTATGGGCGTTATTATTTCAACAAGATGTTTTAGCTACGTTAGCTAATGCAGACCGCACCAGTGCCATTGTTGCCGCCTTTGAAACCGTTTGGTTAGCTTTGGCAAGTGGCGTGCAAATTGCCTCTGACAATGCTGATTTAGAATCGTTGATCAGCGGCGGCGGCATGGAAAGCATGATCAACACGGTCTGGTTGATTATTAGTGCAATGACGTTCGGCGCCGTCATGGAAACCACTGGGCTGTTACAAAAACTAATTCGCGGCATTTTAAAAGTGGTGAAGGGCACAACGTCCTTGGTCACTGCAACCGTATTTACCTGTTTTGGTGCTAACGTTTTAACCGCTGATCAGTACATGGCTATCGTTCTGCCAGGACGGATGTTCCGTGAAGCGTACGCTGAAGCGGGGCTTGATCCACGCGTACTGTCGCGGACACTCGAGTCTAGCGGTACAATTACATCGGCCTTGATTCCATGGAACACGTGTGGTGCATACATGTTCTCGGTGCTCGGGGTTTATCCATTGCATTACGCACCGTTTGCGTTCTTCTTACTGCTCGTTCCTATGCTAACGATTTTGTATGCCTACACGAACTTTAAAATTTTACGTTTACCTGAAAAGAACATGACGGTAGCTTAAGGGCTACCGTCACTAGCGGAGTTGTTATGGCGCTGATGACTGATACTGTACAAACGAGTGGTTCGACATTAACGTCTGAGCAGACGTCTGAACAGGCCAAAACAGCTCCGCAAGCTAAACTACGGCTTGATTATCAAGCGCCGTTATTTGCGATCGACGAAGTTGACCTAGTGTTCGATTTGCAACCAACGGCTACTACCGTGGTGAGTGAACTTAAAGTTCGGCGTCTCGGTGATGAAACCACTCTCGTTCTCGATGGTGAACAACTATCATTGGTCGAACTGCAGTTAGATGGCGTTGAACTTGAAGCAAAACAGTTTCACGCAACCAGCAATAAGCTCACTATTTTTAACCTGCCGTCTGAAGGCACCTTGCGTGTTGTCACCAAGCTTAATCCACTTGCGAATACAGCGCTCGAAGGCCTATACCTTTCAGCCGGCACTTTTTGCACCCAATGTGAAGCCGAAGGCTTTCGGCGCATTACCTATTTCCTTGACCGTCCTGATGTCCTCTCGGTATACCGCACCACTGTGATTGCCGATAAAGCCAGTTACCCGTACTTATTAGCCAACGGTAATGCGATTGCACGAGAAGATCTTGGCCAACGACACAAAGTCATTTGGCACGACCCTTTCCCCAAGCCTTGCTATTTGTTTGCTTTAGTTGCTGGTGATTTTGATGTCTTGAGGGATACCTTTGTGACGCGAGACCATCGCACAGTGGCGCTTGAGCTATTCGTTGATAAGGGCAACTTGCCGAAAGCTGATTACGCTATGGGGGCTTTAAAGCGAGCGATGAAATGGGACGAGGAGCGTTTTAATCTCGTCTACGACCTCGATATCTACATGATTGTCGCCGTCGACTTCTTCAACATGGGCGCGATGGAAAATAAAGGCCTGAATATTTTTAATTCAAAATATGTTCTGGCTAACGATAAAACGGCGACCGATCAGGACTTTTTGAATGTTGAATCGGTTATTGGTCATGAATATTTTCACAACTGGACCGGCAACCGAATTACGTGCCGAGATTGGTTTCAACTGAGTTTGAAAGAGGGATTAACGGTCTTTCGTGATCAAGAGTTTAGCGCCGATCTGGGTATGCGCTCGGTAAACCGTATTCAGGATGCACGAATTATTCGTACTCATCAGTTTGATGAAGACTCGAGTCCTATGGCGCATCCGATTCGACCGGACCGTGTCGTGGAGATGAATAATTTTTACACCGTGACAGTGTATAACAAAGGTGCCGAAGTCATTCGTATGCTGCATACTTTGCTGGGCGAAGAGGGCTTTCAACGCGGTATGGCAATGTATGTCGAGCGCCATGATGGCCAAGCGGTTACCTGCGAGGACTTTGTTTGCGCCATGGAGGACGCCAATCAAGTCGATTTAAGCCAGTTCAGATTGTGGTATAGCCAAGCCGGAACGCCGCACGTTTATGTCGAAGAACATTATGACGCAGAAAAACAATGTTTTACCCTCGATGTGACACAGTCACTGCCGGCGACAACTGGGCAGAATCATAAACTACCCATGCATATTCCACTGCGTGTCGAGTTTGTCAATAAGGCTGGGCAACCTAAACAACTGAATGACGAGCAGGGCCATGCGGTTACGCTACTCGAGTTACGAAAAGCACGGCAACAGTTTGTCTTTCACGGCGTGAATGAGCCAGTCATCGCAGGCTTGCTAGCAGACTTTTCTGCACCCATTCGAGTAGAGGTTCAACGCAATGAGCAACAGCTACTGGCCCTCATTGCTGGTGGTCGAGACCCATTTTTGCGCTGGGACGCGGTGCAAACATTCTATTTGCAGACCTTAAAAAACGCCGTCGCACTGCTACAAACGGACCCACAACTCGAACATCAAGCGTTACAGGTGCCGTCGGCTTTAATTCAGCTCTTACAGCAAGAGCTCGAACGAACTAATACGGATCAAGCACTACTCGCTCTATTATTGCAAATCCCTAACGAAGAAGCGTTGAGTCAAGAGTACGACTGTATTCCGGTTGAATCGATTGCAACGGCAGTAGGGAGCTTAAGAAAGCAGCTCGCGGTGGCATTACAAGCACCGCTCTTAAAAGTTATTGCGCAAGCGCGGAATGAAATTCAATCGCTCGACTCAGAGGCGATTGCAGAACGGATGCTAGTTAATACCTGTATGGCCTTACTCGCTCAGTTGTCGGACAACGACCAAGTCAACGTTCGTCTCCAGTCACAGTTTGCCAGTGACAACATGACTTTAAAATTCGGTGCTTTGCAGGCTGCAGTGCATGCAGCACATCCATACGCTAAGACATTCCTAGATGAATTTGCCCAACACTGGGCTCAAGACGTTCTGGTCATGGACAAATGGCTTGCGGTTCAAGCTACGTCACCGCAGCTAGAAAGTGTTACTGAAATAGCGAATCTAACGGGGTCAAAATACTTCAACTGGCAAAACCCGAATCGGATTTATGCGCTGCTTGCTGCGTTCACTCATAACTTGGCGGCATTGCATCATGCCAGTGGCGAAGGCTATCAATTAATCGTGGGTGCAATTCGACGTTTGAATACGACTAATCCACAAGTTGCCTCACGGCTACTGTCACCACTGTTGAAATGGCGAAAGCTACCTACTAAGCAGCAGGTGCTACTCAAAAAGGAGCTCATTTCGCTTAGTCGATTGGATAATTTAGCGCCTGATTTATATGAAAAAGTTAATCAAACGTTAACCGAAAATTAACTCATCGCACCAGCCCGG
This sequence comes from Gammaproteobacteria bacterium, assembly GCA_023380515.1. Next base: position 11,634 of record JAMCRH010000144.1, read on the forward strand.
AATACGTTGATTTTCCTTTCTTAAAGGCCGACAATATGGCAACAACCATACCACCGCCCGGCGGCGGTTGTCATGCCAACACTTTTTTGCCTCAGACAAGGATTAATCATCATGGCATCGGTCAACAGTCAACCACCGGTTATCCTCGAAAAAGTTTCAGAGACCATTCATCAGCGCTTCCCGAAAGCCAGTGCAGCGCTTGTGGATGAATTTGCTCAACGCCTCTATCGAAATGTTTCTCGCGACGACTTAGCGGGACGCGATCATAGTAATATCTATGGCGCTATCGTAGGCCTTTGGCACAGCTTTAACGATTACGAGTCGAACACCAAAGCGACTATTAAAGTTTATAACCCAGAGGTGTCAAAGCACGGCTGGGAATCACCCCATACAATTATCGAGATTATTCAGACCGACATGCCGTTTATGGTTGACTCGGTGCGTATGGCATTGAGCCGTTTAGGCATCAACTCACAGTTATTATTGCATTCACCATTGGTTCATCGTCGCAATGATGAAGGCAAAATTGTCGAAATTTTACCGGCAGGTCAAACCGATGAAGCTGCGCAGACCGACACTGTTTTCTTGGTGGAAGTTGATCGTCAAAACGATGCGAATGAACTTAAAGAGTTAAAAGCTGAACTGGTTTCGGTCATGAATGAAGTTGCGCTCGCTGTGAGTGACTGGCGCCCCATGCGTGCGAAGCTCAAGTCGATTGCAGAAACGCTAGACCAACGCAACTTCCCTGGTGCGCCAGAAAAGCTTGAACAAGCACAGCGGTTTTTAACGTGGTTAGCCGAAGATAATTTCACGCTGATGGGATATCGCAGTTACACCGTGAACGCAGTCGAAGGTGACCACGAGCTTGTTCAAGACAAAGATTCAAGTTTAGGTTTGTTGAAAAACTCCAAAGACAACAAGCCACTTCGCTTAGGTAACATGAGCAAATTAGCACGCGCAACGGCTCTTGCGAACGATGAAATACTGTTACTGACCAAAACCAATGCGCGTTCGCGAGTGCATCGTCCGGCGCACAATGACTACATTGGCATTAAACGTTTCGATAAGAAAGGCAAGGTAATTGGCGAAGACCGCTTTATTGGTCTGTACGCTGCGACTTTCTATAACGATAGCGTCATGGACATCCCTTTGGTCAGCGATCGTGTGAAAGCGGTTCTGGACAAATCACGTTACGCAAAAGGTACGCATGCAAGTAAAGCATTGCTTAATATTATGCAAACCTACCCACGTGACGAAATCGTGCAAAGTAACGAAGAAGACCTGCTGAAAACGGCGTTAGGTGTTCTCCAAATTCAAGAGCGTGATATCACCCGAGCGTTTTTACGCCGGGATATTTTTGGTCGCTTTATTACCGCGATGGTGTATGTGCCGAAAGAGCGCTACAACACCTTGTTACGGGTTAAAACCCAAAATATTTTGGCGAAAACACTTGGTAGCACTGAAGAAGTGGATTTCACCACCTATTTCTCTGAATCGGCACTGGCGCGCACGCAATATACGATCCGCGTAAAAAACAGCGACCAGGAAATCAATATTAAAGAATTGGAAGAGAACCTAATGGAAGCATCACGCAGTTGGGAAGATAACTTAGAGCGCTTGCTGGTAACAGCAAAGGGTGAAGGGGCTGCTCGCGACTTAATGAAGCGGTATGCTGCAGGTTTCCCACGTGCATACAAAGAAGATGTTTTGCCGTCCGTTGCACTAGCAGATATCGAACAGTTAGAAGCGTTAGACGATGAACATCGTCTTGGCATGCTGTTCTATCGCGCGCAAGAAGTTCAGGACGACTCAAACCGAGTTAAATTGAAATTGTTCCACCGTGATGAGCCGATTCACTTATCGGACGTTTTGCCAATGTTGGAAAACTTTGGCTTGCGAATCATTAACGAAAGTCCATATCAAATTAAGACCAATGACGGTCATATTTTCTGGGCGCTTGACTTCTTTATGCTGCATACCGCTGGCAAACTCGATTTAGAGCAGAGCCGAGAAGCGTTTCAAAACGCCTTCGCTAAGGTTTGGGCGGGCGAATATGAAGACGACGGCTTTAACCGTTTGGTACTTGGTGCCGGTATGGAAGGTCGTCATGTGGTTATTCTTCGAATGTTTGCCAAGTACATGCGCCAAATCGGTGTCACGTTCAGCCAAAGCTATATTGAGAGTACGTTCACGCGTTACCCGAATATCGCAGCATTGTTGGTAAAACTTTTCTACACCCGCTTTGAGCCGGGCGTGAAGAATGTGAAGAAGAAAGTTGAAGCGCTTGTCAGCAAAATCCAAGGCGAACTCGAGAAAGTCGCAAGCTTGGACGACGACCGCATTATCTGTCGCTACTTAGACCTGATTCAAGCTGCTTTACGGACCAACTTCTTCCAAGTCGACAAAGATGGTAACGAGAAGCCATATGTGTCAATCAAGTTCTTGCCTGAACTGATTGCGGAAATGCCGTTACCGTTACCGAAATATGAGATCTTTGTGTATTCACCGCGGGTTGAAGGTGTTCATTTACGTGGCGGTAAAGTTGCCCGCGGCGGTTTACGTTGGTCCGATCGTCGTGAAGACTTCCGTACTGAAGTTCTCGGTTTAGTAAAAGCACAACAAGTTAAGAACACGGTCATTGTGCCAGTTGGCGCGAAAGGTGGTTTCGTCTGTAAGCAGTTGCCTGAAGAACGTGATGCTATGCTTGAAGAAGGCAAATCTTGCTACCGCACGTTTATTCGTGCGCTGCTCGATATTACCGACAACATCATCGACGGTGAGATCGTTCACCCAGCGAACGTTGTTCGTCACGATGAGGACGACCCGTACTTAGTTGTTGCGGCCGACAAGGGAACGGCAACCTTCTCAGATATCGCCAATGGTATTTCAGCCGAATACAACCACTGGCTAGGCGACGCATTTGCGTCTGGCGGTTCAGTCGGTTACGACCATAAGAAAATGGGCATCACTGCTCGCGGTGGTTGGGAATCAGTCAAACGTCACTTCCGTGAAATGGGCATCGACTGCCAGACCACTGATTTCACCTGTGTTGCAATCGGGGATATGGCCGGTGACGTGTTCGGTAACGGGATGTTGTTATCGAAACATACGCAGTTAGTTGGTGCGTTCAACCACATGCATATCTTTATTGACCCAGAGCCAGATGCGGCGAAGTCATATAAAGAGCGCGAGCGTTTGTTTAATCTCCCACGTTCGAGCTGGGACGATTATGATCGCAGTCTTATTAGCGAAGGTGGTGGGGTATTCCTACGTAGCGCTAAATCGATTGAATTAACCACGCAAATGAAACGACTGCTGGGTACGCAAAAACGTACCATGACGCCTACCGAGTTGATTCGCGCACTACTAATGGCGGAAGTAGACCTGATATGGAACGGCGGTATCGGCACATACGTAAAAGCAAGTAAAGAGACCGATGCGGAAGTCGGTGATCGTGCGAATGACGTTCTGCGCGTTAACGGCAAGGACTTACGCTGCAAAATCGTCGGCGAAGGCGGTAACTTAGGCTTTACGCAACTGGGTCGAATCGAGTACGCCATGCGCGGTGGCCGAATCAACACGGACTTCGTCGACAACGTCGGCGGCGTTGACTGTTCAGATAACGAGGTCAACATTAAGATCTTGTTGAATGGGTTAGTGCGAGCAGGTGAATTAACCAAGCAACAGCGCGACCAGTTGTTGTATGAAATGACCGATGATGTTGCGCATATCGTTTTGCATGACTGTAATCGTCAGACGCAATCGATCTCTGTGACCTTGTTACGTGGCGCTGATCAAATTAAAGAAATGCAACGCTTTATTCATCACCTAGAGAAAGAAGGGTTGTTGGATCGTGCGCTTGAGTATTTGCCAGATGATGATGAGCTAGCCGAACGCACTGCAGCGGGTAAAGGTTTAACTCGCCCAGAGCTCGCCGTGCTTAATGCCTATGGCAAAATGGTCTTGAAAGACGAATTAGTCACAGAAGAAATCACCAATGATCCGTTCCATGCCAAGGAACTCGTTGCAGCGTTCCCGAAACAGCTTCAAGAGCAATTCGCTGAAGCGATGAACGATCACCCATTGAAAGCGCAAATTATCGCAACTAAGTTAGCGAATAATATTGTCAATGACATGGGGCCAAACTTCATTTATCGGAAACAAGAAGCAACAGGTGCAACGGTCGCTGAGATTGCTGCCGCGTATATTATTGCGCGTGAAGTATTCGAAAGCCGTTATATTTGGAGCGAAATTGAGAAGCTGAATAATAAGATTCCCGCGAATGTGCAGAATCAAGTCTTGTTCCAAGTTCGCCGTATGGTGCGGCGTGCAACTCGTTGGTTCCTGCGTCATCGCAATCCAGCGTTTACGTCGATTCAAGAGCATATCGACTTTTATAAGAAAGCCTTTAATGACCTGAACAAAAATGCGTTGGATTACATGAATGATGCCGAGCGTAAAGTCATTGTTGCGCGCATTGATGAACTGGTTGAGCAGGGCGTACCGGCTAAATTAGCCCAACGGGTTGGTATTTTAAGTACTGTCTTCTCAGCAATGGATATTGCCGAAGTTGCCGCAGAGACGGGTCAAAAAATTCCAATGGTTGCTGAGACTTATTTCCGCTTGGGTGCTGAAATTCAGATTCACTGGTTCCTTGATCAAGTGAATAAACAGCCGGTAGCAAACCATTGGCAAGCACTCGCCCGTGCTGCTTTCCGTGAAGAGCTCGATTGGCAACAGCGGTTGTTAACAGGAACCGTGCTGAAGTATGCGGAAGACAAAAAGTCCGCTGACGAAATTTTGGCTCTGTGGTTAGAGAATAACACCAGCTCAGTTGAGCGTTGGAAGTCAACTTTGGCCGACTTCAAAACAACGAAGAGTCATGAGTTTGCTAAATTCTCGGTGGCGTTGCGTGAACTAACCTTACTCGGTCAAAAATGTAGTCTTGGTAGCTGATTCGAGTTTCTAACGAAGGATATAAATGATTGTGAAGCTTTATCCAATCATGCGGAAGGCATTATTCAGCAAGGACGCTGAATGGTCTCATGACTTTACCTTACGGCGTCTGCAGCAACTAAATCATAGTCCGCTGCGGTGTTTGATTAAACAAGACTTACCGACCAAACCAGTTGAGCTTTTAGGTTTGTCGTTTCCGAACCCAGTTGGCCTTGCCGCTGGGTTAGACAAAAACGCGACCTGTATTAATGCCTTTGCTGCAATGGGCTTTGGCTTTATTGAAGTGGGGACGGTTACTCCGAAACCACAAGCTGGTAACCCCAAGCCACGTATGTTTCGCTTACCTGAGCAACAAGCGCTAATTAACCGGATGGGTTTTAACAACGATGGTGTTGATGCATTAGTAGAACGCGTGCGAGCGGAGCAACAACGACCCGATGGCTACCGCGGTATCTTAGGGATTAATATTGGCAAGAATAAGGACACACCGGAAGAACAAGGGCACTTAGATTACTTGTATTGTTTGGAACGAGTTTATCCCTATGCAAGTTATGTGACGGTGAATATTTCTTCGCCAAACACACCAGGCTTGCGCGCATTTCAACAAGGGGATTCGTTAACACGGTTGCTTTCGGAGCTTCGTAAGAAACAACTTGAATTAGCTGCGACCAATGAGCGTTATGTGCCAATTTTAGTGAAGATAGCTCCCGATATGACGCGCGAGCAAACCCACAGTTTTGCCCATGCGATCCAAGAGCATCAGCTTGACGGTGTCATTGCCACCAACACTACACTCGATCGCGAGCAAGTGAGTCATTTAGCGCACGGAAGTGAGGCCGGAGGCTTGAGTGGTCAGCCACTCACGAGCAAAAGTACGGAAGTGATCCGTTGGTTACGCGAAGTGTTGCCTGCTGAATTCCCAATTATTGGCGCGGGTGGTATTGCTAGCGCAGAACAGGCCAAAGAAAAGCTGGCCGCCGGTGCTCAACTGGTGCAAATTTATACAGGGTTTATCTACCAAGGACCTGCATTAATAAAAGAAATTGTTAGAAGCTTGTAAAACTGAGGGTTTTCCCTTAGTATTATGATATAGGTTGTTTTATGACCAATAAGAGGTATTTTGGTCAGCGTTGATTCGTGTAATTGCTCAACACATTAAGCATGGTTACGAATCTAGCAACAACATAGCGATACATTTTCACAGGATTGAAACGATGCAAAATTGGCATTGGTCGTTAAATAACAATAAAGCTCTAACAATCGAATTAGGGAAAAACATTTCGCATACACTGAAGTTTAAGCGTTCAGTGCTGCGTGATCGCCTACCTGAATCGGTTGCTTTCTCAATGGACGATGCGAGCCAGTTCCAGCGTTTCGCCGACTATTTAGACAGCTACAGTTCCCTTGCACCCACGCAACAATTTGAAATCGCGCTGCATGCAACAGCGCTGGTTCGCTTTGGCAAATTGATGCTACCGCAAAGTTGGCATTTTAAATTCGGTGAGTTCGATGAACAGAACCAGTGGCCAAACGCTCATTTGTTTTGCACCTTAGATTCAGGTTTCTCGCAAGCAGACTTTCTGATTATTGAGCAAGACGAACGCTGTGCTCTTTGTATGCTAGTTGATGAGTCATTCGATATGAATGGTCTACTAAGTATGCAGCAATTTGATGTCGTGCGAGTTCTTAATGATCGGCTACAGCCTTCACAACGCCATCCTTTACCGATTTCTCGATCTCATCTACAGCAGCGGGCTTAAGAAGTACATAAATCGCTCAGCCAGGTGGCGGTATTTACGCCGCTGACTCCAACGCTCTAGTGACACTGGCTCGCTTTGCTCTGCGTAGTGACGGAGTAATTCACATATCTTGTCGCAGCAATCCTGATCGTAAAGCGCCAATGAAAGCTCGAAGTTCAGTTGCAGGCTGCGCATGTCTAAGTTCATACTTCCGACTAAAGCAAGCTCACCGTCAACTGTAATGGCTTTGGTGTGCAACAATCCATTTCCAAACAAATGAATCTTTACGCCTGCGCGCAGTAAGCCTTCAAAATAGGATTGGCTGGCAATAGCAGCCATTTTTGAGTCACTCACTTGCGGTAACAATATCGTGACGTTAATGCCTCTGTGTGCAGCATGACACAAGGCTGCATAAATACTGTCCGATGGGACAAAGTAGGGCGTCGAAATGAAAATCTCACTGTTGGCCCGGTGTAAAACCGACAACATAATCTGATGCATGTATTCTTCGTCGTGTCCCGGTCCGGACGGGATAATCGACAATCGCTTAGGTGATTCAGTGAGTGGGAATTGCAACTGTGGGAAGTTCCGTTGTCCAGTTTCAAGCTCCCAATCCCATGAGAAGACTTTCGAGACTCCAAAGGCTGCCGTTCCGGTAAAGCGAATCATCATATCGACCCAAGGGCCAAATTTTTTATTGGCATTAAAGAAACGTGGATCAGCCATGTTCATGGAACCGGTGTAACAAATTTGGTGATCGATAAGCAATAACTTGCGATGTAGGCGAATATCGGCGCGGCGAAATAAATTACGGAACAGATTAACGGGTAAAGCAGGAACAACTTTAATACCCGCATCGCGCATCACTCGCTCTGCGGCTGAAAATGTGAAAAACCGCCAACTTCCCGCATGGTCGATGAGTAATTCAATTTCAACGCCACGTTTCGCGGCAGCCAGCAAGGCTTCAGTTACTTCGCTAACACGTCCGTACGGATGCCAAATATAGAACTCCATACGAATGTTCTGTTGAGCTGCATTAATATCGGCAATCCAAGCGTCGAAAATTTCGTCAGGTGAAGCTAACAGACTGAAGTCATCGTAACTAAGCGCGCCGATACCATCACGATGATGAATGAGCTGAAAAATGGCGTTGGCCGTTTGTTGTGGTGGGGCAGGCGGTTCGTGGCCGCGGAGATGGCTATTATAATTTTCTAGAAATGGCTTGCGTAAGGCTAGTGCCCGGTCGGCACGTTTTTGGCCAAGCTGAATTTCGCCAAAGAACAAATAGATAATCACACCGAAAATAGGGAATACAACGATAATCAGCACCCACGCTAAAGACGCAGAAACCGAACGGCGTTTAAAAATAATGCGTAAAAAAACGGTGGCAATAATAAACCAGTAGAAAACCACCAGTAAATCGGTTAGTTGCACTTTCGACTCTTGCTGTGACGTTATCTGGAAACTATAGACATTTGGTGCTATTAAAGCAACAAGGTAGTGATTTTACGAGAAAAATAAGAGGGTAATAGAACATCGGAAAAAATTGGTTGCGGGGGCAGGATTTGAACCTACGACCTTCGGGTTATGAGCCCGACGAGCTACCAGACTGCTCCACCCCGCGTCCGATGTGGGGCGTATCTTAACAGCGTCGAACTTAATTGCAAGCAGTAAACTTAAATAAATAGGCGTTTGCCGTCTAACTGCTGAAATAAACAGCAAAACCTGGCTTTTTACTCAGCTTTTGCTGTTATCTAGTCTTGCCGCAACAGACAGTTCGTTGTGATTAGGTTATACTGACCGCTATTAATTTGACTCTGTGATTAGCGAAATTTACATGCAACAGTTTGAGTATTTTATTCCCTGCGGGAGAGGCCTTGAAGAGCTTTTACTCGCCGAAGTAACAAGTCTTGGTGGCGAACAAGTGAAAGCCACCAATTCAGGTGTTCATTGCACTGGTAGCCTCCAATTGGGTTATGAATTATGTTTATGGAGTCGACTCGGCAGCCGTGTACTCATGCGCTTAACCGCAGGCGAAGTTCACGATCGCTACGGATTGGAGAAAGTTGCCGCCCAGTTTGACTGGCCCGAGATTTTTAATGAGCGCAATACCTTTGCGGTGCGCTTCAACGGCACGAGCGAAACACTCAAAAATACACAATTTTCAGCACAAGTCATTAAGGACGGTGTCGTCGATTCATTTCGCCGCCGTGGCTTGCGGCGTCCTGATGTAGCCGTGCAGCGCCCGGAAATTAATATCCAAGGTTACTTACATAAGAGTGAAGTAACGATTTACCTTGATTTGGCCGGCAGTGGCCTACACGAGCGCGGTTATCGACAAGCCAAAGGCGCAGCTCCAATTCGCGAGACATTAGCTGCCGCATTGGTGCAAAGAGCTGGACTAACCGAATCAGCAATTCTTGCACCAGACCAGTGGCCTGCGTTAATTGCGGACCCAACCTGTGGTTCAGGGACTCTATTAATCGAAGCAGCCATGGTCGCCACTGACCGAGCACCCGGTTTGGGGCGCAGCGATTGGGGGTTCAACGCTTGGCGTGGACACAAAGCGCAAGTCTGGAATGACGTTAAAGCTGCGGCGCAAGAACGTTTTGAGCGCGGCCGTGCTGCATGCAAAACGCAATTTCATGGTGTTGAAGAAGATGCACAGATTGTGCAAGCAGCACAACAGAATATTCATGCGCTTGAATTTGATGATTTGATTAAAATCGAGCAGGGCAATGCAACAGCTGACTGGGTATTGAAGCGTTACCGTCACGCCAGTAGCGGTTTAATGTTGGCGAACCCACCTTATGGCGAGCGGCTCGGCAATACCTTCAGCGCTTGGCGTTTCTACCGCGATTTCGGGCGTCAGTTACGTAAAGGCATTCCAGGTTGGCGAGCGGCAATTTTGGCACCAGATGAAGCCATGATTAAAGCGATGCGTATTCGCACTGAAAAAAAATACAAACTGAATAACGGTGGTATTTCTGTTTTGCTCGCAATTCTGCAACTCAATGATGAGCAAGAAGAGTTTGCTCGACCAGAAGTTGAAGCATTACAAAACCGATTACTTAAGAATTGGCAAGCACGGGAAAAATGGGCAGCCAAAGAAGGGGTTAACTGTTTTCGAGTGTATGACGCCGATATTCCTGAGTTTAATGCTGCCATTGATTTTTACGATGGTCATTTGATTATTCAAGAATATGCAGCACCTGCAAATATCCCGGTGCAAGTCACCGAGAAACGTTGGTGGCAAATCATTGAAGCCGTACTCGATAGCTTACCGATTGATGCTGACAAGATACATACCCGGCAACGCCAACGTCAGAAAGGCGAGTCTCAGTATAATCGCGTTGCTGAAGAAGGCGTTATGATTGAAGTTCAAGAGTATAACGCTAAGTTCCTTGTGAACCTCACCGACTATCTTGATACCGGGTTATTTCTCGATCATCGCTGGGTGCGTAAAGATATTCAAAAACGCGCAATGGGTAAACGCGTGCTTAACTTGTTCGCTTATACAGGCTCGGCATCGGTGCATGCAGGGTTAGGTGGTGCAGAGCAAATTACCACGGTTGATTTATCAAAAACCTATTTGAATTGGGCGAAAGATAACTTCCGTTTAAACCATCTGACGATTAATCGTCACGAGTTTATCCAAGCGGACTGTGTGAAATGGCTCGAAGAGCAAAGTACGCAAGCTGAACCAGAACAATGGGATTTAATCTTTATCGACCCACCAACGTTTTCGAATTCAAAGCGTATGAGTGATGTCTTTGACGTGCAACGCGACCATGTTGCGATTCTTCGCGCAGCGAAATCATTACTGAGTAAGAATGGTTTACTTATTTTCACCACCAATAAGCGCGGTTTTAAGCTTGCTAGCGAGGAACTCGCTGCACTTGGTTTAGTGAGTGAAGATCACACCCGTGACAGTATTCCGCCTGACTTCGCGAAACAGCGAGCGATTCATTACTGTTGGTATTTGCGTCATGCGTAGTTTCTATTTGTTGACGAAGGACAACTGTCCACTCTGTATCCAAGCTATTCAGATTATTCACCTCACTGAGCTAGAAGAGCCGATTGAGCTCGGGGTAGTCGACATCGCGACAGATGCTGATCTGCTAGAAGAGTACGCCACCTTGGTACCCGTGCTAATCCGTGGCAGTGACGAACAAGAATTGAAGTGGCCGTTTCAGGCGGAGAAGTTGAAGGAATTTTTGCAATCATGAGTGTTGTTCTGCGCTTAGCTAACGCCCAACTTGCGTTTGGCACCGCGCCCGTTCTCGATCAAGCTGAATTGGTCGTGGAGCAGGGTGAACGTGTGTGTATTACTGGCCGAAACGGTGCTGGTAAATCAAGTTTATTGAAAGTATTGCAAGGGGATCTTCAACTCGACGGTGGTGAATTGCACTATGTCGGCAATACACGTGTCGCGATGTTACCGCAAGATCCGCCGCCGCGCACCGAAGGCAGTGTCTTTCACTATGTGATCGGTGCTTTCGCGGAAACTGGCGCCTTATTAGAGCAGTATCAAGAGCTCAGTCAGCGCTTAGCGAACCACCCTGATGACGCAGCAGCATTAAGTAAATTAACGCAGATTCAAAGTCGTATCGAAGCGGCTCAAGGCTGGCAGTTACAAACTCAAGTCGAACAAGTCTTAAGTCGCTTAAGTCTCGATGGCGCGCAGGCGATGGCGAATTTATCCGGCGGTTGGCTGCGCCGTGCTGCACTTGCACGGGCCTTGGCAACCAATCCAGATATTTTGCTCCTTGACGAGCCGACCAACCACCTTGACGTCAACGCCGTTAAATGGCTTGAGAATATGCTGCTCGAATTTCGTGGGGCGATTATTTTTATCAGCCATGACCGGGTGTTTATTCGTCGCTTGGCAACTCGAATCGTTGACCTTGATCGCGGCACGTTAACTAGCTTTCCAGGGGATTACGCAGCTTTTCTCGTGGAGAAACAACGTTTACTCGAGGTTGAAGCTAGTCAGAATGCTGAGTTTGATAAGAAATTAGCTCAAGAAGAAGTTTGGATCCGGCAAGGAATTAAAGCCCGTCGCACACGCAATGAAGGCCGCGTACGTGCGCTACAAGAGCTACGGAAACAGCGCTCGCAACGGCGACAAGTACAAGGTCAAGTGAAGTTCGATAGCACAACGTCGGAACGTTCAGGCAAGGTGGTTTTCGAAGCTAAAGACTTGGCATTGGGCTTTGGCGATAAGACATTGATTGAAAATTTAACCATTACGATTCAACGTGGTGATAAGTTAGCACTCGTTGGGCCGAACGGCTGCGGTAAAAGTAGTTTGATTCGCTGTATCTTGGGCGACTTAGAGCCGCAAAGCGGCACCTACAAACTTGGCACTAATTTACAAGTTGCATACTTCGACCAGCACCGGCAATTACTCGATGAAAACCTTTCGGTCGCAGATAACGTTGCTGAGGGTAAGAAAGAAGTTACTCACGGCGGGCGTACACGTCATATCTTTAGTTACTTGCAGGACTTCTTATTCTCACCACAGCAAGCGCAGATGCCAGTCCGAGCGTTATCTGGCGGTGAGAAAAACCGCGTGATGCTGGCAAAAATCTTACTTCGCGAAAGCAACTTATTAGTATTGGACGAACCGACTAACGACCTCGACATCGATACCCTTGAACTATTAGAGCAGGTCGTTGTTGAGTATCCGGGAACCGTATTTGTTGTTAGCCATGACCGAGAATTTATTGACAACACAGCAACGTCTGTATTGCTTTTTGAAGGTGCTGGGAAAGTCACAGAGATAGTCGGTGGCTTCAATGAAGTGGCTCATTACCAAGCTGCACAACAAGAAGTGTCGGAAAAAGCGAAAGAAAAAGGAACTATTTCAACCAGCGAGCACTCAGACAAGCAATCCTCTTTAGCTAAGAGCTCGAACAAGTTATCATACAAATTAAAGAGGGAATTAGAGCTGCTGCCAAAACAAATTAGATCGGAAGAGCACACGT
>JAMCRH010000145.1:0-3198 GCA_023380515.1 Gammaproteobacteria bacterium
AAACGCCCACGGTAGCGTTCAGGTTGCTGCATAGACCATTAATGGCCTTTCATTTGCTTTTCGCGAATTTCCGCAAGACTCTTACAGCCGATCCAGTTGATCGTGCAGCCCAAGAAGAAGAGTTCGCAATTGAATTACGAACTCGCGATCGTGAACGCAAGCTCATCAAGAAGATCGAGAAAACTCTCGAGCTGATTGAGCGCAATGACTTCGGTTACTGTGAATCTTGCGGTATCGAGATCGGTATTCGTCGCCTTGAAGCACGGCCGACTGCCGACCTATGTATCGACTGTAAGAGTCTTGCGGAAATTCGCGAAAAGCAAATGAAAGGCCATTAATGGTCTATGCAGCAACCTGAACGCTACCGTGGGCGTTTCGCCCCGAGCCCTTCTGGTCCGCTGCATGCCGGCTCCTTGGTAGCTGCATTAGGCAGCTACCTCGACGCCCGCGCACACCAAGGCGAGTGGTTAGTGCGCATCGACGATATCGATCCTCCCCGCGAAATTCCTGGCGCCGCAGATACCATCTTAAAACAGCTTGAAGCCCATGGTCTCAAATGGGACGGTTCCGTCATGTGGCAAAGCCAACAATCTGAACGTTATGCTGCCGCTCTCTCGGCGTTGACCAACGCCCAGCTTTGTTACTATTGCCATTGCACGCGCGCGCAAATTAAGGCTCGCGGTGCTTACTACGACGGCCATTGTCGGCATTTAAAGTTGAGCTCCGAGGGCACGGCTGTGCGCTTAATGAATCACAGTCCTATAAGTCATTTTCACGACCGCTTTCACGGTCACGTCAACAGCGACCCGCAACAAGCCGCAGAAGATTTTCTATTGCGTCGCCGCGATCAACTCTGGGCTTATCAACTGGCGGTTGTTTGTGACGACCGAGCAGCAGGGATAACTGACATCGTTCGCGGTGAAGATTTACTGCATGCTTCGGCCTGGCAACTAACCCTTTGGCAAGTGTTTAATGATATTCGCTTAAACGACACTCAAGTTCCCCTTCCTCGCCTTGCGCATTTGCCGCTGGTCGTGGACGCTAACGGCCGGAAATTAAGTAAGCAAAATCACGCCCCCGCATTGTCATTACAGACGCCATTGGCAAACTTACGTCGTGCTGCGCAGGCGTTAGGCCTGCCGGGTGCCGCAAGCGAAAAGGCAACGAACATCGAGGAATATCTCGCTTGGGCAATAGATGCATGGCGACAGCATAAAAAGTAGGTTAAAATTGCGGCCATTCGATCATGAGGAGTTCAACCATTATTAAACGTCTCGCTAGGATTGCGCAGAAAGTACTACCTTCCCGAAAACGTACCTCTCGCAGTGATACCCCAGAGCATTCGCCAGAACAGTCAAACGCAGCAAGTGATGCACGTACCGCACCACCGACGGCGCCTGCAGCAAACAAAAAGTCTGCTGGCAAGCGTCAAGGTAAACAAGGCCAACAAACCTTGCCGATTCGCATTCCGCGGTCAGAGCATCCTATTTCGCGTAAGCATATTTCCGACAATGCATTAAAAGTGCTTTATCGCCTGCACAACTCTGGTTTCGATGCCTATTTGGTCGGCGGCTGTGTCCGCGACCTCTTGCTTGGCCTGCAGCCGAAGGACTTCGACGTTGCCACTAACGCCAAGCCGGAAGAAATCAAAAACCTATTCAATAATTGCCGCCTGATCGGTCGTCGTTTTCGTCTTGCGCACATCGTTTTTGGACGCGACGTTATCGAAGTTGCGACCTTCCGGGGCCACCATAGTGACGATGCAAGAAAGTGGTACGCAGCGCTCAAAACAAAGTGAGCAAGGCATGCTGCTGCGTGACAACGTCTACGGCTCAATTGAAGAAGACGCACAACGCCGCGATTTTACCGTCAATGCGCTGTACTACTCGATTGCAGACTTTGCCATTTATGACTACGCCAATGGTTTAGCAGATTTGAACCAAGGCCAGTTGCGTTTGATCGGTGATCCTGAGCAACGCTACCGGGAAGATCCAGTTCGCATGCTGCGTGCGGTGCGCTTTGCTACCAAGCTCGGTTTACGCATTGAAGATTCAACTCGTAAGCCAATTAAACCGCTCTCAGGATTACTCGACAACATTCCACCAGCGCGTTTGTTTGAAGAGTTTTTGAAGCTTTTCTTGCATCGTCGAGCATTGGCCAATTTCGAGTTTTTACATGAGCTGAATTTATTCCAATACCTTTTCCCAGTCTTGAAAAGTGCCTTAAAGAATCCGGAAAGCCTTGAGTATCGGATGGTGCGCCAAGCTTTTATCGATACCGATGAGCGTTTAAATCAAGACAAAGGTGTGAACCCCGCCTACTTGTTTGCTGCGATTCTCTGGTATCCGGTTGCCGCTCGTGCCGACGAGATTATTTTAGAAAGCGGGTTAACGGAGTACGACGCATACCAGGTGGCCGCTGCTGACGCATTAAGTCGACAGTCTCGGAGTATTTCGATTCCGAAGCGTTTCAGCTTACCGATGCGCGATATCTGGATTTTACAATTGCGCTTGCAGCAAACCCAACCGAAGCGAGCCATTCGCTTACTTTCGCATCCTAAATTCCGCGCTGCCTATGATTTCTTGTTACTTCGCGCTCGAATCGAAAACGATCCGAAGTTAAAGCAACTCGGCGAGTTTTGGACCGATTTCCAACGGCAATCTCCAGACGTGAAACCGGACGCTGAGCCAAAACCAACTGGCCCCAGAAAAGGCCGGCCGCGGCGTGGGCGCAATAGCTCACGGCGACGTAAGCCAGCGGCCAAGAAAGACTAACGCTGCTATGTCTGCCGTACGCTGTTACATCGGGCTTGGCGCAAATCTCGACCAGCCACTGCAAACATTAACCGCTGCAGTGGCTGAGTTAAGCCAGTCACCGGAATTAACCCACTGGCGTTGCTCGACATTTTACCAAAGCAAACCGATGGGTCCGCAGGATCAGCCTGATTACATTAATGCAGTCGCAACGTTTACGACCGCGCTGACGCCATTAGAACTTCTTAACTATCTTCAACATATCGAAAATAAATTTGGTCGAGTGCGCATGCAACGCTGGGGTGCTCGCACATTAGATCTCGATATCTTGTTATACGGCACTGACACCATCGCAACCGAGCGCTTAACTGTGCCCCACCCCGGCATGCTCGAACGAGAATTCGTGCTCGTGCCGTTGGCTGAAATAGCCCCAGACTTAACTTTA
>JAMCRH010000145.1:3208-11154 GCA_023380515.1 Gammaproteobacteria bacterium
CCCCTTGAACGGCTTATGCAAAGTTATCTAAACTGCTATGATGTTCCCTGCCTAATCACCATTTGAACGCAGAATAATCGCCCACGCAGAGTTAAACACCAAAGAGGAGTGAGTCATGAGTCGCATTCGAACCGCCGGTTTATTAAAGAAAAAACGTAACGGCGAAAAAATTACCGCCTTGACTGCCTACGACTCAAGTTTTGCAAAGCTGTTTCATGAGTGCGGTGTGGACGTGCTGTTAATCGGCGATTCACTCGGAATGGTGTTGCAAGGGTTAGACTCGACAGTCCCGGTAACCCTTGATGAAGTCGCCTATCATACTCGCTGCGTTCGCGCGGGGAGCAGTGATGCATTCGTCATCGCGGACATGCCATTTATGACCTACCCTGAACCGCTTATTGCCTGTGAAAATGCAGCTGAGCTAATGCGTGCGGGTGCCAACATGGTCAAGCTCGAAGGTGGTGACTGGTTGGTCGAAACCGTTCAAGCACTGACGCGCCAGGGTATTCCAGTTTGCGCGCACATTGGCTTATTGCCACAGTCTGTCAATGTCATTGGCGGCTACAAAGTGCAAGGTCGTGATGAAGCCAGCGCTCAAGCCTTGATTGATCACGCCCAAGCATTAGAAGCGGCAGGTGCTCAATTACTAGTGGTTGAGTGCATTCCAACGCAAGTCGGTAAACGCATTGCCGATGCTTTGAACATTCCGGTCATTGGTATCGGTGCCGGTAAAGAGACCGACGGTCAAATTTTAGTCATGCATGACATGCTCGGCATGAATGCTGACTATTTGCCGAAGTTCACCAAGGACTTTTTAGCCCAAGGTGGCAGCTTGCGGGGTGCCGTCAGCGCTTATGTCGAAGAAGTGCACCAAGGTAAATTCCCAGCACCTGAACATTGCTTTGATTAGTCTTAGACCGACTGAAAAGGAAGCGCATTGATGTTACATCTAGAAACGCTTGAGCAACTCCGTCGTACGCGTCGCCAGTGGACTGAATCGAAAGCCACAGTTGCGTTTGTGCCGACGATGGGCAACCTGCACGAAGGTCACCTGCGTTTAGTTGCTGCTGCTCGCGAACTTGCCGACAAAGTGATTGTGAGCATTTACGTCAATCCGATGCAGTTTGGTGTGAACGAGGATCTTGATAAATACCCCCGCACCTTAGCGGCTGATATGGAAAAACTAACCGCTGCTGGTGCTGACGCTGTATTCACCCCAGACACCAGTATGATCTACCCTCGTGGACTAGGCGACCAAACCTATGTCGAAGTGCCCGGTATTAGCGACATTCTTTGTGGCGCGTCACGGCCTGGACATTTCCGCGGTGTCGCGACCATTGTCTGTAAGTTATTTAATATGGTGCAACCGGATCACGCAGTGTTCGGTAAGAAAGACTATCAGCAATTGATGATCATTCGTCTTATGAGTCAAGATCTGTCATTACCGCTAGCCATTCATGGTATCGATACCGTCCGCGCTGACGACGGCTTGGCCTTGAGCTCTCGCAATGGCTATTTATCTGACGCTGAGCGCCAGCAAGCAACGGCTGTGTATCGTTCTATGCAGGCGGTCGCTCATGCCCTAAAAGCCGAGCGAAGTGACTTTCAAAACATCGAGCAAGAAGCTCGCAATATCCTCAAAGAAGCCGGATTCACACCCGATTACGTGAGTATCCGCCGCCAAGCCGACTTAACGCCGCCGAGTGCAGAAGACGCGCAACTTGTCGTCCTCGTCGCCGCGTATTTAGGAAAAACGCGCCTAATCGACAACCTCGAAATTAATCGATAATCGCACAGTCTCACACAGCCCAATTGATGCTTGGGCTGTGTGTGCAAAGCATTTGGTTTTTGGTTTTTACTTATCGACTTAAAGTGCGGAAGGTTCTTGCACTAATAAACCACAATGTTCCGCTGTGGTTTTTATCTGTTGCATGAGATTTTTCGCATGACTTGCTAATTCACGTTGCTCCGCAATAATTTCCTGCAGCATGGTCTCCGTAGTCAACGGATTGGCAAGCACCGTGCGAAACACCACACTACCTTCGTGGCCGTATTGGGCGGGCGTTAATTTGGTTCGGGAAACAAACGAACGGCCATTCTCACGCTGGGTTTTCTGAATATAGCGCGTCAGCGTGTTCAATAACGGTGTCATTTCCTTAATTTGCTCATGGCTCGCATGCGGCAACTGTGCTTTGAGCCCGAATGGCACATAGCGATAGGTTAACAAGCACAACTCTGGATGCGTAATCACTTCAAAGTCATCTTGCCGGTCAATGAGCTCAGCGAAATACTTGGCTTTTGTAATGCTAGTGTCGATTAATAGCTCGTAACCACGGCGGCCCATGACATGCAAAGCTGAGTAGACCAACATAGCCATGCCCGGACGCGAGCCTTCCATAGTATGGCTACCTAAGTCTTTTGAACCGCGACGAATAATGTATTCCGCATGATGCTCAATCGCGTTCACTAAGCCTGGATCTTTAAACAAAACCATACCCGCACCCATCGGCACGTACATCTGTTTGTGTGCGTCAATGGTGACACTGTCGGCTAGTTCAATGCCAGCAAGTAGAGGCCGGTGGGTACTCGACATTAAAGTCGCACCGCCCCATGCTGCATCCACATGAAAATGAGTGCGGTATTCTTTGGCTATTTCAGCCATGGCCTGTAATGGATCGATATGACCCGTTTCTGTCGTACCAGCAATACCAACAATCGCCAGTACGCGACCACCGCTAGCGGTTACGTCGGCAGCTGCTTTACGCAGCGCATCAACTCGAATACGGTTATTCTCGTCCGTGGCTACAGTAACAATGTTCTGTCGGCCAATACCAAGCACATCGGCAGCTTTACCCAGTGAATAATGACCACGTTCAGAAACTAAGATAACTAATCGATTGTAACCATAGTGGCTTAAACCGGCGGCTAAGCCTTCGGCACCAACGCCGGCAAAGCCTTTCCGCGGTGCTAGTAAATTATTGCGGGCAACCCAAAGCGCTGAAATATTGGCAATGGTACCACCTGAACAGAATGCACCGAGTGAGTACTCGGCGTTATGCATCCAACGGTGATAAAAAGCTTCGTTCTCACCGTAAACCAAGTGGTGCAACATGCCCAAAACATTGCGCTCAAGCGGCGTAAATGCTTTCGAAGTTTCGATTTTGACAAGATTCTGGTTCAAGCCGACCATGAGTTTGGCCAACGGCAGTAAAAAATAGGGAAGCGCTGAGGTCATGTGACCGATGAAGCGAGG
Organism: Gammaproteobacteria bacterium; assembly: GCA_023380515.1. The sequence continues at coordinate 6,462 of JAMCRH010000145.1, forward strand.
CGATGCTGTGTGCACCGATTGGGCAACAAGCTTTTTCAGCAACGTTTCCGTATGGCTCGAAACAAACTCGGGTTGTTCTGGGATGGTACTATCAGCGAAATCTTTTTCGATTTCATGTAACGGACGTTCTTGCGCGACAATATGAGAGGACAGAAAATCTTCAAGATTCTCTGACAAATGCTTCTCAATTTGACCCAATGTCGAGTCTGGAGCTTCCGGCACCGTAAAGATGCGGAACAACGACTCCATGCTGACTTCAGCGGTTGTTTTGGGCGCCACGCAATTCTCCTGACTAAAAATTTTGAGCCGGCAACTCTAGCACATTTGTAGGCTGTCTCGCTACATTCAGTATAGTGGCTAAGACAGCAAGGCTGCACGAATCGCCGCTAACTCGTCAGCGGCTAACAGGTTTGGCACAGTAAGCTCGCTATGCAAACGCCAGAGCGCCTGCCCGCTAGCCTGATACTTACGCTCGAATGGTGTGATTGGTTCTAAATTTGTTGCTAATTTTTCAACCTGTGCGGGAATTTGTAAACAGGCCAGCGCCAATGCAAACTCTTCGAGATAAGTCTGCCAGTTGCTGCGCATTTCCAGCTCGCCACCAAGCTGTACTAGAGCTGGGAATACCGGTGCACCATGCCAACGGCGACCCAAATGCTTTTTCTTCGGCCACGGATTAGGATAAAGAACAAAGTGTTTTTGAACCGGCCATGCTGCCGCATGAGCTAAACGCCAAAAGTCGTTTAAATCCGCCCGCACTAACAAATACTCACCCGCTTCAGCGTGCCGCTGGTGTGCAACGTGTTTTCCGAGTCGATGAGCCGACTTGTCGACGCCAACAACCAATGCCTCAGGATACCGCGCAGCCAAATAGGCGGTGCTCTCGCCAACACCGCAGCACGAGTCTAAGATGAGTGGCTTTGAACTGCTTTGTAGCAGTCGATCGACTTCTGCAAAAGCCGCTTCACTATGTGCAGCATACGGCTTTTGAAAGTCTGATTGCCAATATCGTGCGACGGCGCTAGGCACATCTTCGTGGGGACCGCTTTGGTTGCTCGTAATACTTCGCGATTGTTGCTGCATAACTTAGGTTCGCACCCCAGTACCACGTTTCAGCAAATACCAAGCCAAGGTGAAGAACACTGCGTTAAAGACTAACAACACCGCAATTGCGACCATAGGTTGAATGTCCGAAACTCCAATAAAGCCGTAACGGAAACCATTCACCATGTAGATAATCGGATTAAACTGCGATACGGCCTGCCAGAAGCTAGGCAGCAAGGTAATCGAATAAAACACCCCACCTAAATAGGTTAACGGTGTTAAAACGAAAGTTGGAATAATCGAAATATCGTCAAATGACTTGGCAAACATGGCATTTAATAAGCCGCCAAGAGCAAATAATGTGGCAGTTAAAATCACAGTCGCAATGATCATCGCAATGCTTTGAATTTGCAGCGGCACAAAAAAGCCCGACACCAAGGTAACAATAATAGCGACTAATAGAGCGCGCGCTACACCGCCGCCGATATAACCCAAAATGATCGTAATGTTGGAAACGGGTGCCACCAACATTTCCTCAAGATTGCGCTGAAACTTAGCACTAAAGAAGGCGTGACCACCATCGGCATCATCATGATTAAGCCCGGAACAATAAATTCCATATAACTGACGCCACCCATTTCGCCAATGCGCGAACCAATGAGACTGCCAAATATGATGAAATAAAGCGTCATTGTGATGGCTGGCGGGACAAGCGTTTGTACCCAAATCCGCAGAAAACGAGTGCACTCTTTAATCCAGATCGTTTTTAGCGCTGTGAAATAAATAGGGTTACGCATGGGCAGCAGACTCCTTAGATTCCCGACCTTGTTCAACTAAATTAACGAACAGCTCTTCGAGACGGTTGGCTTTGTTGCGCATCGATAGGACTTTTATATTCTGAGCAGAGAGTTCACTAAAGACTGAGTTCAAGCCCGCCGATTTTGCCACATCCACTTCGATTGTATGATCATCAATCACTCGCATGGTTGCTGACTCGATTACAGGAGCCGCAGTGATCGGCTCTAAATCAAGTACGAAGGTTTCGACATTTAATTTATTGAGAAGAGCCTTCATTGTCGTGTTTTCGATAATTTTGCCTTTGTCGATAATGCCGATATTGCGACAAAGCATTTCCGCTTCTTCGAGATAATGCGTGGTCAGAATAATGGTCACGCCTTCTTTATTGATGCGCGTTAAAAACTCCCACATCGAACGGCGCAGCTCAATATCAACACCGGCTGTCGGCTCGTCGAGAATCAATAGTTTAGGTTCATGCAGCAAGGCTCGCGCAATCATGAGCCGACGCTTCATACCGCCAGACAGGTTGCGGGCGCGCTCATTACGTTTGTCCCACAAACCTAACTGTTTGAGGTATTTTTCTGCGCGTTCTTTCGCTAACGTCCGCGATACACCATAGTAGCCAGCTTGATTCACTACAATTTGCATCAGGGTTTCAAACTGGTTGAAATTGAATTCTTGCGGCACCAAGCCAATATGCTGTTTCACTTCGTTAATTTGCGTGTCGAGGTCGTAGCCAAATACTTTGACGGTACCTGAGCTTTTGTTCACAAGCGACGAGATGATGCCGATGGTGGTCGATTTGCCAGCACCATTGGGCCCTAGCAGCGCATAAAAGTCACCGACTTTAACGGTCAGGTCTAAGCCCTTTAATGCTTCAAAACCACCACGATAAGTTTTGCGCAATTCACTGATTTCCAGTGCATACGTCATAACAGTCTCCGAAATAACTTAGTTCGAGCGTGAGTCGTAGCCCCAGCGCGGCATAATGTCTTGGTCTAAACCTAAATGGTCAAGAATACGAGCCACCATAAAATCTACTAGATCTTGAATGGACGTCGGTTGATGATAGAAACCAGGCGCCGCTGGCATAATCACGACACCCATGTTGGCAAGCGTCAACATGTGTTGCAAATGAATACTGTGGAGCGGGGTTTCGCGCGGCACTAATATCAGTTGCCCGCGTTCTTTCAAAACAACGTCTGCGGCACGTTCAATGAGGTTGTCACTGGCACCCAATGCAATCGCTGACAAGGTTCCGGTTGAACACGGCACCACGACCATGCGTTTTGGCGCCGCCGAACCGGAGGCGACCGGTGAAAACCACTCTTCCTTACCGAAAACCTGTAATTGCTCAGGACTGACGCCAAAGCGCTGACACAAAACCTCTTGAATAGCAGATGGTGAACCGGGCAATTTCAAGCCTTCTTCGGTTGCCAAAACCACCCGCGCAGCGCTCGATATGAGTAAATAAACTTGCTGCTTTTGGGCTAGCAAACATTCGAGTAACCTTAAGGCATAGGGCGCGCCCGAGGCACCGGTTATGGCGACTGTAATGCGCTCATTTTTATGCATGTGTTGCCTCCGCTATTAAAGGTTAGTCTAGTCGAGCTGCAAGCCCGTCGAGGAGAAGTTGGTGGATGCCACCAAAACCACCATTACTCATAATCACCCAGTGTTCTTCGCTCGACGGACGCTGCAACAAGGCCGCAGCCAAGTCTGCTACGGTATGACAAACCACAACATTGTCATTGCTTTCACTTAACTGCCCAGCTAAGTCCCAGGTGCTTAATTCATTCAAGGCATACACGGCATCTGCTTCAGCAAATGACTCAGCAAGGGTCTGCCGATGGACGCCCGCTTTCATTGTATTTGACCGCGGCTCGAACACCGCAATAATCCGAGCATCGTCACCGAAGCGCGCGCGCATCGCTTGTAAGGTTGTCGCGATTGCGGTTGGATGATGCGCAAAGTCGTCGTACACAGACACGCCATGAATGGTTCCACGCAACTGCAATCGTCTGGCCGGTGCAATAAAATGCTCTAACGCCAGCGCAGCTGTCGGGAGATCGACACCAACTTGAGCAGCGGCCAACATTGCCATAATACCATTTGCAACATTGTGCTTGCCGAGCAAGGACCAATGCACACGCGCTTGTTCATTACCATCCAAGTATACAGTGAAGCCAGTTCCAGCGTCGTCATGAAGTTGTACTTCCCAGCCATTCTTGTCTAGCGACTTGTTCGGCGGGAGGATTTGCTCAACACTAACTTGCTGAGACCAGCAGCCAGCAGCTAACACTTCTTGTAAAGCCCGCTCTTGTCGCGGCACGATCACGGCGCCATCACGGGGTACAGTACGCAACAAATGACTAAATTGTTTTTGAATGGCAGCTAAATCGGCAAAAATATCGGCATGGTCAAACTCAAGGTTATTCAATACCAGCGTGTCTGCAAAGTAATGCAGGAACTTGGAACGCTTGTCAAAAAAGGCCGTATCGTACTCATCTGCCTCAACAACAAAGTAATCACTCGCAGTGAGTCGCGCTGTTTGACCGAACGGCTGTACGACACCACCCACCAAGAAACTTGGGTTTTTCTTTGCTTGCTCAAGAATCCAGACCAACATCGATGCGGTGGTGGTTTTGCCGTGCGTTCCAGCAACAGCCAGCACGTGCCGGTTACGCAAAATCTGCTCACCTAACCATTGTGGTCCCGAGGTATACGGCAAACGTCGCGCTAACACTTCCTCAACCAAAGGATGTCCTCGACTCAACGCATTGCCAATAATCACCAAATCAGGAGCCGGTTCAAGCTGAGTTAAATCGCTATCGCTACACAATTCGATACC
>JAMCRH010000146.1 GCA_023380515.1 Gammaproteobacteria bacterium
GATCTTTAATCGAACTCCAAGACGCGCAGAAAATTGCGATTGCTCGACATACCTACCGTGGCGCTATGGAAATCGTTGCTTCTGATTTGCTGATTGCGCGAATCTTGATGCGCAGTACTCTGTATCCGGGATTATCCGGCGCAGTGAATGCGTTGTTGGTTGATGCAGAACAACCACAGTTTATTCCAAATACGGCGGAGGAGTGCGTCGGCAAGCGTTGGCAACAAATTTATACCACCGCCTTGCAAGCAACGCCTTGCGGCGTTCTGCGAGATGTAGAGGGCGAGCAACAGGCGTTTTTAGCGCCGGCGGGTAACTTTGTTATTCAGCAGGGCGATGAAATTCTCTATTTGGCGGCGCGTTTAAACGACATTCAGCACCGAAATGTTGGCGCACAGCATAAGCCGGTGCAGAATCCACAGCTTCTCGTCACGCCGCCAAGACCTAAGCAGAGCAAAGTGCTTGTTTTAGGTTGGAATAATCGTGTCCCCGCGCTGCTTGAACAGTTTATTGCCGACCAGCGCACCGAATTTGCGGTGACGTCGGTGTCAACTTCAAGTGTGGCAGAGCGTGAGCGTAAAGTACGGCAACGTTGGGGCCTACCAGAGCCGGCAGAGTTGCCGTTGCACATTGAATGGCATGAGGCGGACTATACTTTAGAAGCAATTTTGCGCGAGCTGAAGCCGCATCAGTATGACGCGGTCATGCTATTCAGTAGTGATCGCTTAGGTAGCGGTGAAGAGGCCGATGCGCGCAGTATTGTCGCCTTTATGGTGCTCGATTATCTTCTGTCTCAAGGCAACCCTGATTTGCGCCCGCACATTATGGTGGAGTTGCACGACCCCAGTAACGAAGCCTATGTCGATCATAGTCATAATGAAGTGTTAGTAAGTTCAGTGGTGGTGTCTCACGTTCTCGCGCAAGTTGCGGTGTATCCTCAGCTCAATGCTGTTTACGAGCAGCTGTTAAGCTCGGAAGGCGCACGCTTGGGCATTCGCTATGCACCACCAGCCTTACAACGCGTTGTGACGATTGGTGAACTGCGAGAACATGCATTGGCGCAGCAAGCGGTACTGCTTGGTTACCAAGAGCCGAGCGGAAAAACGGTCATGAATCCGCCGTTAAATGCGCAAGTGCACGTGACCGAGGCGACCCAGTTGATTGTGTTACAGGGGGCACAGCAGTAAAAGAAATGGCCGGCTAGGTTAGCCGGCCATTATTCTAATTCGTCTGTTTACTTTTAAACAGGGGTCACGTTTTCAGCTTGAGGGCCTTTTTGGCCTTGCGTGATGGTGAACTGAACTTTCTGGCCTTCAGTCAGGGTACGGAATCCGTCACCTTGAATGGCGCTGAAGTGAACAAACACATCTGGCCCGCCAGCGCGCTCAAGAAAACCAAAACCTTTCGATTCATTGAACCATTTAACGGTACCAGTAACGATATCAGACATAGCCTTTCCTAACTTTCTTAACGTTCGAAAACGTTTTTAAACATGAAACTACTGACTGGACGCCAGCGAACTTGATGCCGTTCGACAGCTAGATTGAGAGGCTATAGACGAGGACTTCCAAGAAGATATCGTTCCAGCGTTCAAAACGAGCTGCTTACAAGCGAATTTAGTATACAACGCAGATTTTAAAGTCGCCATGGCTTTTTACTGAATATTAATTATGCAGAAATGTTCTGAAATCTGCAGGTTACGTCACTGCATATGTGGTGATGCCTTTGCTATAGTAGCAACATCTAAAGTAGCAACATTGAGGTCAATATGGCTGGATTACGGCGGGTACGTTCGCAAGCTGAATTAATTGGTAACACTGACTTATTACTAATTCCTTCGTTATCGAAGCTCTGTGGCTCCAATATATATCTCAAATGCGAGTTTCAAAACCCAGGTGGTTCGATTAAAGATCGGGCGGCGTTGCAGTTGGTGCAAGACGCCATTGCTGCGGGAGAGTTGCGCCCGGGCATGACGATTGTTGAGGGGACGGCAGGGAATACAGGCATAGGCTTAGCCGTGGTCGCAAAGTCATTGGGTTATGACTTATTGGTGGTCATGCCGAATGATCAAACGCCAGAGAAAACGCGCATGATCGAGCTGCATGGCGGTCGCTTGATGACAGTGCCGCCGGTACCATTTCGCGATGACAATCACTTCTATCACACGGCTCGCCGACTGGCGGAAGAAAACGCCGATTATTGGTGGGCGAATCAGTTTGAAAATACCAGTAATATGCGCGCCCATTACCAGCAAACTGGTCCTGAAATATGGCAACAGACCCTGGGCGACATCGATATTCTTGTGTCCGTTGCTGGAACGGGCGGCACCATCGCCGGTAACTCGAAGTATTTGAAAGAGCAAAAGCCAGAGTTAGAAGTCTGGATGATCGATCCTGACGGCTCCGGAGTGTATGAGTTCTTGCGCAGTGGTGAATACCGCGCCGCTGGCGGCTCAATGACTGAGGGCATTGGTATTATGCGCTTGGTCGAAAATTTCCGACATGCCAAAATTGACTACGCGCTGAATCTACCAGACCAAGACCTCGTGAGTATTGCTGCGTATGTGCGCGAACAGGATGGCATTGTGCTTGGCAGTAGTTCAGCACTGAATGTTGCTGGCGCTTTGTTTGCGGCACTGCAGCGTGAGCCTGGCAAGACTATTGTGACCTTCGCTTGCGACTTAGGTGAACGCAGTATTTCCAAACTTTATAACCGAGAGTATTTACGCAGCCGCGAACTGAACCCGGAGCCAGAACCGATAGATGCTTTAATGAAACGCTATCAGGCTGATGGCTCGCGAGCTCATCGGGTAGAACGTCGTGATTGGCAGGCGGACTAACTGTCCGCCAAGGCGCGTTGCAGAATTGCGCGACTTACATCAGGAGTCACGTCTTGTTTCTCACCCAGTTTGACCATGTGGTGGCTTTCTAACTGCTTGATAATGGTGTCAATGACTGAGCTGTCAAGGTCATAGTGTTCTAAGCGCGTGCCAGCACCCAAGTTGAAGAAAAACTCTTCCGTTTTAGCAATCGCGGCTTCAGCTTTCTCTTCATCGCTACCTTCGGTAATCCCCCAAACGCGCTCAGCATACTGTGCAAGCTTGGCTAACTTGTCGGCTTTGCGTACGCGCAAGTTCGCCGGCAACACGACCGCAAGGGTTTGTGCATGGTCTAATCCATACAGAGCTGTGAGTTCATGGCCAATCATGTGAGTTGACCAGTCTTGGGGCACGCCAACTCCAATTAGGCCGTTTAACGCCATGGTCGCACACCACATGATATTTGCGCGAACTTCATAGTTTTCCGGCTCGGCTAAGGCTTGTGGACCAACATCAATCAGCGTTTGTAAAATCGCTTCGGCCAAGCGGTCCTGTAAGTGTGCACCGACCGGGTAGGTCATGTATTGTTCCATGACATGCACAAATGGGTCGATAACCCCATTGATCACTTGGCGAACAGGCAGTGTGTAAGTTGTGGTTGGATCGAGTACGGAAAACACCGGATAAACCAGTGGACTACCAAATGGCAATTTTGCTTTGTATTCAGAACGAGTGACTACTGAACCTGAGTTCATTTCTGAGCCAGTCGCTGGCAACGTCAGCACTGAGCCAAACGGCACGGCGGATTTCACGACCTTACCGCCTTTGGTCATGATTTCCCATGGGTCACCCTCGTAATGGGCTGCCGCAGCGATAAATTTCACGCCATCAATAACAGAGCCACCACCAGCGGCAAGAATAAAGTCGATGTTATCCGCTTGCACTTGCTTGGCCGCGCGCACCAAGGTTTCATATTCTGGGTTGGCTTCAATGCCTGAGAACTCGCTGACGAGGCGGTCACCAAGTGCTGCGATAATTTGGTCGTAGACGCCGTTCTTTTTGATACTTCCGCCGCCGTAAGCCAGCATTACGCGTGCATTGGCAGGTACTTCTTTGCTAATGGCAGCAATTTGCTCGGCACCAAAAATGATTTTCGTCGGGTTGTAAAAACTGAAATTGTTCATCGGTACTCCGTGATGAGAATGAGTGGTGGCCTAAGAAGCTGTGGCTAACGTGCGTTGCATCCGATAGCCATCGCTACCATCAGAATAGTAGCTCGCTAGCACATCGACAACCTCAAAGCCGAATTGGCGATACAGTTGAATAGCTGCTTGGTTGTCACATTTTACTTCCAAACTGAGGATTTGGATCGCTTGTCGCTCGGCTTCGTCGATCCATGCGACAACGAGGCCACGTGCCACACCTTTGCCACGCGCCTCAGGGGCTGTTGCAAGTGAATACAACCGCCATTTACGGCTATTTTTTCGGGTTAACACAATCGCATAGCCAACCAATTGGCCGTCGAGCTCAGCACACCAAAACAGTGAGCTTTGCTGTTTCAGCAGATGTGCAAAGGAGCGCTTACCAATTTGGTCATAACTAAAGCAACGTTGCTCTAGGGCAAAAATAGCCTCAAGATCAGTGCGCAAGGCACGCCGGATGATCATGGCTTACTGCTCCCTATTCATCTTTGTTAGTCGTCGAGACGACGCAGGAAATCAGCCATGATCATGCGGTACAACTCGTCACCAAGGTAGAGGTCTTCAACGCTACTATCAATCGACGGGTTATCATTGATCTCAATAATCACTGGACCTTTAGCGGTTTCTTTAATGTCGACACCGTAGAGGCCATCGCCGACGAGTCGAGTCGCCTGCATAGCAATCTTAATCACTTCTTTCGGAACCTGATGCACCCCTAAGCAGGCAAAAGAACCACTTTTACCGCGACTGGTTTCACTACTGTGGTTATAGATTTGCCAATGATTACGCGCCATAAAATATTTACAGGCATAAATCGCCCGGTTATTCAGTACGCCGATACGCCAGTCGAAGTCGGTTGGCAAATACTCCTGCACT
>JAMCRH010000147.1 GCA_023380515.1 Gammaproteobacteria bacterium
CGTTGTGTTTATTGGCGTGAGCTCGAGAAATCCAGCAGCATAAATGGCGACTTAGCGCACGTTTTGACTGCTTATCGAGCAAAAATCGCATTTAGCATACATCCTTAAAGCGTGGATCGGTAGCCTTGTTGACTGCGAAATTACGAATCAGCAAATTTTTTTACTGAAATAGTCGTATTTGCGCGCTGTTTTATCGTATTCAAGGCGCTTAAAACTGCCCTCGCGGCAAGAAATGTGTAAGATAAATGCAATTCAAAAATTATAGATACTTCAACAAGGGTTCCCTATGCGAATTTCAGGTTCACACTATTCATTGCGCGGTGTTGCCTTGGCTTTGGCCGCAACCGGATTATTTACCTCCTCAGCGGTGTTAGCGGCTGATATCGAAATTAATCAACAAGACGTGCGCGTGCATCCTGTGCAAGTGCAGGTCAGCGACTCGGACCAAGCCGATGCGTTGCGTGACAGCTTGGTTAGACCATGGCTGGCCAACTATAGCGCCAGCGAGGCGACACTGGCGCACGGCGTCAATAGTGAAAGTAGTGTGCTGCGCTTACCGCTAAGCGTTGACCGCTTTACGCGTGGCACGATCGCTGTGAGTGGTGCAAAACACGCATCCGTCTACCTGAATGGCAGCCGTGTTGCAAATGGCCGCGATAGTGTTGAACTGAACTTGCAAACGGGTGACCACAAGTTAGTCATTCTGGTTGAAGGCGTAGAAGACTGGTCTACTTTTGGTCTGAAGTGGCAGGGCAAAGCGGAACATGACTCAGTGGCGACACAATGGCCAACAGATTGGCGTTTAAGCGAACAAGCCATGTTCGATGCACCGACTGTCGGCGGCTTAGACTTGTCAGCTGACGGTCGTTATTTGGTCTGGCGTGAGAGTGCTTATACGCCGACAACCGGAAATACCGCGCAGAACGAACTCGTCATCAAAGACTTAAGCAATAACCGTGTGGTGTATCGCTGGCAGAACGCCAATGCCGGGCAATTTAGTTGGCACCCAACTGCTCACCAAGTTGCTTATATTAGTGGCAATAAAATTGAAGTTTTAGACCTAACGGATCTGAGCGTGCAAACCCTGACAGCAGAGCAACGTGGTATGTCGGGCTTACGTTGGTTAAACGACGGTACGTTAGTGTTTAATTGGACCAAGTCTGCAGAAAATGACTCAGGTCTTAGCAAGCGTTATCAAGCGTTGGAAGACCGTTGGTCAAGCTTCCGAAATGTGTCGCAAATTTATTCATTAAATGTTGCGACGGGCGCCATTCAACAGCATACCTTTGGTGGTTCTGGCCATAGTCTGAACGATACCCACCGTGATGGTGAACGGATGTTGGTCAGTACGCGTTTGGTCGACTACGCCGCGCCGCCGCACTTTGCTGTCAAACTTTTGGAAGTCAACGCTGCGAGTGGAGAGCAACGTGATCTGGGTACTCATAGAACGTTTAACCAAGCGGTGTATGGGGAAGAGGGCATTTATGTTGTTGCCGGTCCTGAGTTTGCTGAGCATGCCGGACGCGACCCGCGCTTAAGCGATGACCTACTGACGAACAACTATGACGGACAGCTCTATCGTTTAGATGCCAACTTAAATGTGACCGCCTTGAGTCGTCAATTTGATCCAGCCATCAGTAGCGTAAGTGTGCTTGGCAATAATCAATTGTTACTGCGCGTAACGGAGCGAGATGGGACGCAACTGTATCGATTTGATCCGCGCAACGAGCGCTTTATTCGAGTGAGCACGGATATTGAAGTGGTTGCAAATGTCACCCACAGCCAGTCTGCCTTACCAACACTTGTGATAGCTGGCAGCGGTGCAACATCGCCACAAAAAGTCGTTCGTTTGAATTTGCAAGAAGGTCGGTTAACGACCCTTTGGGACAGTGCAGAGACAGCGTTCCACGCACACAACATTACACCGGTTGAAGAGTGGAACTTTACCAACCGTCATGGCGACGATATTCACGGTCGCGTTTATTACCCGCACAACTTCGATCCGGAGCAAAAATATCCAGCGCTGGTTTATTACTATGGTGGCACAACGCCAGTGCAGCGTGGTTTTACCGGTCGTTATCCATTTAACTTGTGGGCCCACCAAGGTTATGTGGTGTACGTGCTACAACCAACGGGCGCAATTGGCTACGGGCAAGAGTTCTCAGCGCGCCATGTGAACGCTTGGGGTGAATACACAGCCGAAGATATTATCCAGGGCACCCAGGAATTTCTTGCTGCGCATCCGTTTGTTGACGCCGAGCGTGTTGGTCACTTAGGCGCGTCTTACGGTGGTTTCATGACCATGCTACTAGCGACCATGACGGATATTTTCTCACCGCCAATGTCGCATGCGGGTATTTCGAATATCACCTCGTATTGGGGCCATGGCTGGTGGGGCTTTTTATATTCAGGTGAAGCCAGCAAAGGTAGCTTCCCTTGGAATAACGCTGAGCTTTACTCGCAACAGAGTCCGGTGTTCCATGCTGACAAAGTGACAGCGCCAATGCTGCTGATTCACGGTGATGCGGACACGAACGTGCCGCCGGGTGAAAGCCACATTATGTATACCGCGCTGAAGCTTTTGGATAAGGAAGTGGAGCTGGTCGAGTATAAAGGCCAGGATCATCACATTATTGGTCGTGACGCACGTTTCCATTGGTGGGCGACCTACATGGCTTGGTTTGATAAGCACTTGAAAGACCAGCCAGAATGGTGGGACTACTTGTATCCAGAGAAGAACTAAGCCGTGATTCATTTGCCACTTGAACGGCAATATCTAGTACCAGCAGCGATGATGTCATTGCTGCTGGTTCTTTTTTATAGTCTACCGGACGCAGCTCACGAATTGCTTAGCTATCAAAGCGACTTGATAGCAGCGGGTGAGTGGTGGCGTTTGTTTAGTGGTCAACTGCTGCACTTTGAATTGTCACATTTAGGTCTAAACGTTGCCGGTATTTGGGTCATGTATTTGCTTTTTGCCGAGCATGCTGCGAGCTGGCGCTATGCCATTTTGATCGGGTCGCTGACGCTAATGATCGGCATCGCTATGTATTGTTTTGCGCCAGATATGCAGTACTACGTTGGTTTTTCAGCGGTACTCTACGGCATCTTTGCTTGGGGTGCTTGCCTTGATATACAGCGTAAAATTCGGCTTGGTTATCTATTGCTCTTTGGGATGGTGGCGAAAGTAAGTTGGGAAATGTGGCAGGGGCCGATCGCCATTGGCGCCGCAGACACCAGTGGTCTTGCTGTTGCGGCGCACTTTTGGGGCGTTGTTAGTGGGATTATTGTCGCTCTAGTGTGGATTGTGTTGCGCCGTCATCGGCAACACAAACGCCATTCTCCAACTTGGGTTGAATAGGGGCCAAAACAGCACAGTCTGAAATTAAACCTTCCTGCTGATTGTAGCGATCAGTTAAGCGGTTATACTCGTCGACAAGGGGTAACAGCTGCGCTTCATCGGTCACTTCGCGCGAATAAATAAGCCATGCACTGGGCCCACCACAAGGTTTACTACCGAAAGCCACAACTTGGCAGGACGCTTCCGAGCTGGCAGTTGGTGTGGCGACCAAACGCTGGATTGTTTCGTTTAATTGCTGCAGTTGCTCACTCGTGATTCTGTTTACTTCGGATTCCTCGCGCACTTCGGTCACCTCTTCTTGCTGCTCATTTGCTGGCATTTGCTCGCTACATGCCATCAAACTTAGTGTAGCGATCGCACTGATAAGTAATCCAAAACTCTTGTTCCAACGCATCATGTTCTCCTTGCCGATGTAAATTACTCCACTGCTAGTGTGGTTGCAGCACAGATACCTGCTCGCACCGTCAATTGGATCTGTTGTAGTTCGGCGCAATCGGATACGGCTGCGACTGATGATTTGTATAAGGCATCAACTTCATTATAGTCGTTCACAAGTTGCGTGAGTGTTTGACTGTCTGTGATCTCGGTTGAATAGACCAACCAACTTGCTGCGCCACCGCATGCATTGACACCAAACTCGAGCGCACGACACTGGTCTGGATGATCAGCAAAAGGCGTTGCAACGAGGGTAAAGATTTCCGCAGCGAGCGTACTGCGTTGCTCTTGGATAGTTTCCGCATTGAGCTGACTCGGTTCTTCGAGTTCCGTTACGATTTCCTGTTCCGGAGCGGGCGCACAGGCCGTTAGCAAAAGAATGGCCGTGGCTAACGTCAGAGCAGGTTGCAGCATGTTTTTCATCATTTTTTCTTCCTTGTCGTCATTGTCTCATTCAAGGTTTACCTGAATAAAAAGGGGCTCGCAAGCCCCTTTATTCGTCTTTACTTAAATTGTACTTAAAGTGTACTTAAGC
>JAMCRH010000148.1:0-2199 GCA_023380515.1 Gammaproteobacteria bacterium
AAAAATAGCCTCCAGCAGTGGTGACGATGAAAGACAAACAGGCCCTAGTGCGTGAATCTGTCAACATACTTGTGTCCTCAAGACGCATGGCAGATTCGTGTCATTCGCTAGAATGGCATTGGCAAGACCTGAGGCAAATAACAACTCCATAGGCGGGTAGTTGTTATTTGCCTTTGGTTTTTATCCCGCCTGAGTACCCAAATCATGGAAGCTTTTTTTGTCTCAACCACCACCGTTGCTCTGGCGGAAATCGGTGATAAAACCCAACTCCTTTCGTTATTCCTAGCAGGATCTGCAGATAACACACGCCATTTTCTTCGTCGTAATCACCGGCCGCATCTGTATCTAAATTGAGACGACGTTGACCATCCATACAGATATAGTGGCCGGCTTCATGTAACGCCGAATGCACTGGCGTATCAATCCGCAGCAATAATTGATTGCCTAGCAGTCCAGCTTCACGTTCACCAAAAAAACTGCCGGGTATGGCTTCATGCTCAGCAACCTGTTTGATTTCAATACCGTAAGGCTGCAGCAGTGTTTGCAGATGTAGCTGATAGAACGCTGTGCAATTCACCACATTTTGCGGATCAGACACGTCGGGCATCACCAATAATATGATTAATCACCAGGCCCGCCAGAGTTAAGCCGAATATAGAAGGCATATAACTTACCGTGCCATTTACAGCGCGGGCCCGTCCGCGACTGACTGGTTCCGGCGGCAATGGTGGTAACGGATATTCCAGCGAATAAACGGTTTGGATACCTTTACCGACACCGCGCTTGCGTAAATGTGAACGTAATTGTTTGGCGAGTTTGCAAATGGAGGTATTCATTAAATCGCCGGTACGCACCTGGGTCGGATCAAGCTTGCCGCCGGCGCCCATACTGGAGAATACCGGCAATTGATTACGCCATGCGGTTTCCAGTAATGTGGTTTTGCTGCTCATGCTGTCAATCGCATCAATGATTACGTCAAAGTCTTGATTCAGCGTGTCGGGAATCGATTCCGGCGTTAAAAAATCAGTAATAAGGTTCAGTTCACATTGCGGATTTATATCTGCGATCCGCTCTGCCATGACCTCGACTTTTAATTTACCGACTGTTGAATTCAGTGCCACCAGTTGCCGATTCAGATTCGACGCTGACACGACATCATGATCCACCAGGGTCATTTTACCCACACCCATGCGGGCCAGCGCTTCAGCGGTAAACGAGCCAACTCCGCCCATGCCTGCCAGAAAAACATGGCTGTTCTGCAGCCGTTCAATACCGGAGTCTCCCAGCAAAATATGCGTGCGCTCAAAGAGCGGATTGCTGTGCGCCATTCGTTTTCCTCAATAACAAATTTTAATTCCGGCTATTTTCCGATAACCGTCCGCTAATGGCAAAGGCGCTGATTGAACAGTTAAAGTTGGGGCTTAAATTGCTTCACTGAATCGAAGAAAGCTTCTTCAACGGCATCGCCGCGATAACGTAAATGCAGATAAAGATGACTGATGGTCGCAATCTGTTGTTGATAAGCCGGAAGGGCTTGTTGCGCCCGATGAGCAAAATCTTCTGGTCCTTCATGGGGCTGGCGCACAATATCCAGCCGGGCGAGCTTCGCACAAAATTGCTGATAAACACGTTGACTCTTATCTTGGGATGCCGACTTCAGTCTTAAGGTTGTCCAGGCAATCCAGCTGAATATCAGCGCAATGCCTATCGCCAGCCAGCTAATCATTTTTTGCCAGTCTGGCTGCTGCATGCCGAGTTTTTTAAGTAAATCGAGTTGTCTTTCCGGCCCATAGCTGACGACCCACATATCCCAGGCACTATTCAGTGCATCCCAGTTGTTTTTCGCAGACTGCCACATTTCCACCAGCCGATCGTTATTGGCAATTGCTCTGGGGGATCGTCGCTCAGCCGGTAATAAATCACCAATGCCAAAATCCACCCGGTTACTTGATACCGTGGCGGTAGGATCAATTCGGATCCAACCTTTATTTGGCAGCCAGACTTCAGTCCAGGCATGCGCATCACGCTGGCGGACAGTGAGAATTTGATCGACCGGGTTGATATCGCCGCCTTGATAACCAGTCACAATTCTGGCCGGAATGCCGGCAGCGCGCATTAATACGGTAAAACTCGCTGCATAATGTTCACAAAATCCCTGTCTGGTTTCAAATAGAAACTGATTAATGGTATCGCCGCGCA
>JAMCRH010000148.1:2209-3860 GCA_023380515.1 Gammaproteobacteria bacterium
GGCTGGAGGTGTCAGGCTATAGCTGAAGTTTTGCTGGCGAAAATAATCTAATACTGACTCTATATAAGCTTCACTGGACTCACTTTTTTCAACCAAATCCCGGGCCAATCGCTGACTGCGTGGATGGCGATCATCAGGCAGATTTAACCCGTAGCCCAAATAGCCATCCATTTCAGGGTTAAATTGGTATTGATGGTGAGAACTTAATTGGTATTGCACCCGTTGCTTAATGGCCTCACGGCTATTTAATTCACCATCTGCTGTGAGCTGGGTTTGCATGGTTTGGGGATAGGTGGTGGGGAAATCCAGGGCAAACAACCAGCGTCTGTCGTGGGGTTCCAGAGTTATGCTGTAGGAAGTCGGTTTACCAGTGACATGAAGTTGTACGACCTGATCCTGTTTTTTCTGCTTCTCATTCAATGGTAACCAACGTTTACCATCGGTATGCCAGAGGACTGGTCCACGCCAATACAGATTCTGCCGATCAGGAAACTGGTTATTCTCAAATTTAACACGAAAGGCAATAGCATCGGATTGAGTCAGCTGGCTGATATTGCCAATGGTAATGTCATCAGACATGCCACTGATAGCGCTGTTTCGGGGCGGCACTTCGCCAAGGGTCATAGTGTCTGGCAGGCTGTCGGGAATATCCATCGCATCATTGGGCAATCCCCAAATTGGGCCGGAAATGCGTGGAAATAACACAAACAATAACAGCATTAATGGCGTGGCTTGCAACACCATTATGCTGGCCTGTTTGACACGGTTTTTGGCTGAGCTGTCAGTTTCGTTGGCAGTAATCAAACAGCTTGTCAGCAGGATCACATTCACCAGCATCAATATGACGATTGGAATACTTTGATTAAAGAAAAAATGGGTGATGACCAGGAAAAACCCCATAAAGCAGCTCAGATAATAATCCCGAAGGCTTTTCACTTCGACAATTTTGAAGGCCGCCATAGTGGTTAATAGAGCGACACCTGCATCACGGCCGATGGTGACGCCATAACTGTAAAACACCAGCACGATGGTCAGTACGGCACTGATGGAATGCAGCACTTTTAACAGCCGTTTATCAGCCGGTAACAACCACCCACGCCAGCTATGCATTACTCGCCAGCTCATCATTAACAGGAATATCAACGCGACCCAGACTGGCTGATAGAAGAAATGCGGAATGGCAATAATCGTCAATGTCACCATCAACCAGTGAATGGCAGTTTGTGACGGAGCGACAACCGGCTTTTTACTCGCCATACAATGCCAGAGCCTGCAAACATTGATGACGATGCTGTTCACCATGACTGATATCAATGGTGTGATTGGGCATCACCAGCCCGTATTGCAATCCGGCGGCATCCGCGGAAAGGATCCACTGGCATAATTGCGATAATTTGGCTTCGGTATCCTGCAGATCAGCAACGTCCTGCCACTGCAGCATCAGACTCTGCCCGGTGGGGCTGCTGAACTGTTTGGTGCGTAAAACGCCATCACGTGCCAGAGCTTTCCAGGCGATATGTTGTCTGGCATCGCCTTCACGATAACGATGAAAACCGGCAAAATCATCAATGCCTTGCTGATGTTGAAAAGCCACACCAGCTTCCATCGCAGAGGGAAGTGGCATGGGTTTATTACCGATGAAAATGGCGTG
>JAMCRH010000149.1 GCA_023380515.1 Gammaproteobacteria bacterium
ACTGCTCTGCTCAACATGCCACTGCAGATGATGAAGAGGGTGCACAGATCCTGATCTGCTCGGAAATTGGCAGTGAAGGCCGAAACTTTCAGTTCTGTTCGTATTTAGTGTTGTTTGATCTGCCATTGAATCCGGATTTGTTGGAACAACGCATCGGCCGTCTGGATCGTATAGGTCAACGTAATACCGTTAATATCGTGCTGCCGTTTTATCAAAATACTGCTCAGCAACTGTTACTGGACTGGTATCACCAAGGTTTAAATGCGTTTGAATCGGTATGCAAAACCGGCAGTGCATTACGTGAGCAATTTGCCGAGCAACTTGA
Organism: Gammaproteobacteria bacterium; assembly: GCA_023380515.1. The sequence continues at coordinate 326 of JAMCRH010000149.1, forward strand.
ACATTGTTTGCGGGATCCGGCTGATAAAAAAGCCTTTGCCAAACTATTAAAAGATACCCAACAAGCAGAACAGCAATTGCGTGAAAATCTCAGCCAGGGCCGCGATCGACTGTTGACCATGAATTCTTATGATGAATCTGCTGCAAAAGAAATTCTGATGCAGGTGGATGAAGCCAGCAGTCCGCTTGAACTGGCAGATTTTATGGATGATTTCTTTGATGCCTATGGCGTTGAACAGCAGGCCCACAGTGCTGACAGCATTATTCTGCACCGCGGTGATGAATTACGCAGTGATGAAATTGATTTGCCAGAAGACGGTCTGACGGCAACCTATCAACGCGCCCGAGCGTTATCCCGCGAAGATATGGCTTTTTTGAGCTGGGAACATCCCTTGGTGTTATCGGCGATGGATGCGGTTATCAGTTCAGATCTGGGTAATACCGCATTTTGTCAGCTGAAAAGTAATCTGGTGCCAGCCGGTAGCCTGCTATTGGAAGTGGCATTTGTCATGCACTGTCCGGCACCAAAACAGTTTAATATCACCCGCTTTATACCTGAATCGTATCTGCGGCTCGTCATAGATGAGAAAGGGCGGCAATTGGAAGACCAGTTGGCCGAACAGGATATGAACCAAATGGCGGGCCGGATACCCAAACACACCGCGCAACAAATGGTGCAAGTGGCCCGCGAACGTATTGATTCACTGATTGATTCAAGCAAAAAAGTAGCCGTCAAACACCAAAAACATTTGATTGAACAAGCGATTGCTAGCATGACGCAGTTGACCAATAATGAAATACAGCGACTGCAACATCTTGCTGAAAAAAATAGTCACATCAAACCAGCAGAAATTGAAGCGATGCAGGCCCAACAGCAGCAACTGCAACAGTTTCTTCAACATGCTGAGTTAAAATTGGATGCGTTACGTCTGATCATCGTGACAGAAGCGGAGTGATCTGCCAAAGTCACGGATTAATTACTTCGGAGTAGGGTTTTGATTAAACGTTTGTTACCACCCTTGCTGGTAGTGGCATTAGCCATCGTGATATTCAGCACCTTAATCAGTACCCGCCCGCAAGCTCCGACTCAGGATCGTCCGTCTCAAGCGGTATTGGTGGACACCCAGCGAATAGATTTTGCAGATTTGTCGCCGACCTTAACTCTCTATGGCCGTCTCGAAGCGCCGCAGATGGCTAATCTTCGAGCGGCAGTTACTGCAGATGTGCTTGAAGTGCATGTATTTGATGGGCAACAGGTCAAACAAGGTGATGTGTTAATTGAACTGGATCCTCAAGAAGCTCAATTAGCATTAGATCAAGCAGCAGCAGAGCTGGCATTGATTGATGCCCAGATTGCTGCTGAACAGTCTCAACTTAAACGTAATGAAGCCTTATTAATCACGCAGCAGCAATTGGTGGATTTAGCAAAAGCTGCCGTAAACCGTGCGGAAAAATTACAACAAAGCCAGTTAAGTTCGCAGGCTCTATTAGATGAATCCATCTCGCTGCAACAGCAGCAAAATCTCACTCTTAAACAACGTCAATTTGATATTCAGGATCATCCGATCCGTATTGCTGAGCTCAATGCCCGACGTCAGCAGGCGCAAGCACAATTAAATCGTGCTGAACTGGATCTCAGCCGTACAGTTATCACCGCACCGTTCGATGGTCGAATCAGCAGCCGACAGATTGCCAAAGGCGATAGGGTGCAGATCGGTGATGCCTTGATGACACTTTATGATATGCAGCAATTGGAATTACGCGCCTCCATTTCACAGCGCTATCTGGTCGATATTTACCCGGTGCTGCAAAAACAGAGTTTGAATGCCACGGCGCAAATTGCCGGACAACAATACCAATTTGAATTACAACGACTTGCTGGCGAAGTGAATGCCAATGTAGCCGGACGTGATGGTTTGTTTCGTCTTAAAGGCGAGCCTGGTCCATTAGCCGTGGGTGAATTTGTCAGCGTACAACTCACTTTACCGCCACGGGGTAACAGTATCGCAATTCCTTACAGTGCCTTATATGGTCTGGATCGGGTTTATCGGGTTCGTGATAATCGTCTCGAGGCGGTTCAGGTCAGCAAAATAGGTGATTATTCGGATCAGGATGGTAAAAGCCGCCTGCTTATTCAAAGTCAGGATTTGCAACAGGGCGATGTCATTATAACCACTCAATTACCTAATGCCATCAATGGTTTAGCGGTGA
>JAMCRH010000150.1 GCA_023380515.1 Gammaproteobacteria bacterium
ACGATACGCGGCACTAAAGTCCATCGTGGCACCGGCAAAGCGCATACCGTCGTTTGCGTATGACACTGGCCCGATTTGCGCCTTGGCTAAACCAGCGAAATCGGCAAACCATCCCGTGTATTCGGGCCGCAACTGACAGTTCGTGGGCACCACGGCGAAACACATCCCTTCACCGCCTTGGGCGTACTTGTAGCCGCCAGCCAAGTAAAACACGCGGTGCGCATAGTTTGACCAGTCGGTGGGTAAGGCACAAAAACCATGATAGCCGTCGACCACAATGACAGTCTCAGGATTCGCCACCGCATCAAGCCACGCATTAGGGACCGGGGCCACAATGCCGCTATTGTAAAAAACTTGGCTAATGAAAATAAGATCCCAATCGCTGGCACTCACCGCCTCGTGCCAGCGTTCTGCAAACGTGTCAAACGGTTCGCACGGTACTCGGGTAATGTTGACGTTGCCACGCTCTTCGAGACGTCGGCTTTGACGGTTAAAGCTATGGAACTCGCCGTCTGTGGTGAGTATCTTGAGGGCCTTGCCCGCTGGGAAAACTGATAAAATACGATAAACAAACTCGTGGGTATTGGGTGCAAAGACAATTTGTTCAGGCTGAGTTAAGTTTAACTCGTTGGCAATGTACTGCTGTAAGCGCGGAATCTTTTCGCTAAACAAATAGCCCCATTTCTCATCAGCAAACCTTGCTGAGTCGTCCCAGTAAGCAAGGTGGGCTGCCCGTGTTACATCGGGCCAATAATAATGACTATGCGGCGCGCAATGAAGCAGCTCAGGACGAGCTTGTAAAAAGTGTTGATAGTATTGCTTGTACATAGTTGTCTTCCATTAAGGCGTCTACGCAGAGCGACGCACCATCCTAAAAAACTTAAAGGGAGCCGAAGCTCCCTTTATTTAGTGTACGACTCAATTAATTTTCAAGCACTTGCATTTGATTGAAATACTTGAAGAAGTCACTGTCTGGGCTAAGCACTAGGACGCTGTCACCGCTACCAAAGCTTGCGCGATAGGCTTCTAAGCTCCGAATAAAAGCAAAAAACTCAGGATCACGGTTGTACACTTCGGCGTAGATGCGAGCGGCTTCGGCGTCACCTTCACCGCGAATCTGCCGCGCTTCACGCTCAGCATCAGCAAGCATGACGGTTACACGTGCATCGACATCGGCACGAATGATTTCTGCCTGCTCGCGACCTTCAGAACGATGCTCACGAGCAACCGCGTTACGTTCTGCACGCATTCGATCGTAAATTGCAGCACTAACCTCCGTCGGCAAGTTGATTTGCTTCACACGAACATCGAGAACTTGAATACCTAAGTCATTTGAGGTTTCTGACGCTTGGATCAGCGCTTGCTCCATGAGCTCGTCACGCTCGCCTGAAACGATATCACGAATCGTCCGCGCACCGAACTCTGCACGCAGTCCCGCATTGATTCGACGCATCAAGAGCTCCTCTGCTTGACGCTGATTACCACCACCGGTCGAGAGATAATACTTAGCAAAGTCTTCGATCCGCCATTTGACAAACGCATCGACGATTAAGTCTTTCTTCTCACTGGTAATGAAACGGTCTGCTTGGCCGTCTAACGTTTTGATCCGTGCATCGAGCTTAATAATGCGCTCAATAAACGGTAATTTGAAATGCAGTCCTGGCTCATAAACTACAGCCATTCCCTGCTCATCTTGAGCAACTTTACCGAAGCGAATCACGATACCGCGTTCGCCTTCTTGCACCGTAAACAATGACGAGTAGGCAAGTAAAGCCAAGAGAACAACGATAACACCAATTAAGTTTTTCATGGCTTAGTTACCTCCCCGTGGCGAAAACCGATTACTTGAGCGAACTGAGTCTGATTGACTAGAGCTCGGTTGCCCCGTTGAGCCGCTTGCTTGACCATTCTGTTGCGCAGGCAACATCGGTAGTTGCGGCTGTGAACGACGCGCTCCATGCTGCTCCAGAATCTTATCGAGCGGCAAATACATCATATTGTTGCCGCCTTCGACATCGATAAAGATCTTCGCATTGGCTGCGTAAATCGCCTCAAGTGTTTCTAAGAAAATCCGTTGACGCGTGACCTGTGGCGCTGCTTGGTACTCAGGTAAGAGTTCATTAAAGCGAGCCACTTCACCTTGCGCGCGCAGAACCATTTGTTCTTTATACGCTTGCGCTTCCAGCTGCATCCGACGGACTCGACCACGCGCGGTCGGCTCGATTTCCCGAGCATACGCTTCCGCTTCGCGAACAAAACGCTCTTGGTCTTCTTGCGCACGAATTGCATCATCAAACGCATCACGGACTTCTTCCGGTGGGCGCGCGCCTTGGAAGTTAACGTCGATAACGCGAATACCGATATCGTAACGCTCGCTCAGACGGTCAATAATTTCCCACGTCTGCTGACGAATTTCTTCGCGGCCGACGGTCAAAATATTGTCCATGGTGTTGTGACCAATAACGTAACGTAGTGCTGAGTCAGTGATTTGCGACAAGCTGTTATCAGCGCCTTCAACGTTAAACAAGTAGGCGCGCGGGTTAGTGACCCGATACTGCACGGCCAATTCAACCCGCACAACGTTTTCGTCCTCAGTCAACATAAACCCAGACGTTTGTTGCGAACTGACGTTGTTGACGTCGACATTGGTCACATGGTCAATAAACACCGGACGCCAATGCAGACCTGAAGTCACTTCGTTATGGTAGGCACCAAAACGCAAAATAACCCCACGTTCAGCTTCTTTTACCGTATAAAAACCAGCGATAAACCAAATGACAGCAAGCAAGACAAGCGCGAACCCCAGTCCTTTCATTGGCAAGCCGCCGCCAGACTGTTGACCGCCGCCGCTACCTTTGCCGCCTAGCCCTAATTTTCCCATCAAGTTGCGCAAAGCTTCGTCAAGATCAGGTGGTCCCTGGTCCTTGCCGCCTTGGTTATTTTGGTTCCAAGGATCTTTGTCTTTGCCGCTATTTCCCGGTTGATTCCAGGCCATTGATTACTCCAGCAAATGCCAAGTTAAACACAAAATCAACGCGCTCATTCCGCTTCGTTCTGCAGTGAACGCGTCAATTGTTCTCCAAACTGTTTCAATAATCGCTGCCATTCAATGGCAGGTACTCGCACCGATAGTAACACATCTCCATCGTCCTGTGCGCGTTCTTCGGTAACACATTGCATCGCATACAAGCTACTGCGTAATTTACCTGAGTTTGGCGGTAATTTTAAGGTCGTAATGACCAATTCTGGCGCCAACAAATCATGCAGCGCCTCACGCAGCAGTTCAATCCCTTCACCAGTCTGCGCAGACAGCCAAACCTCCTGCT
>JAMCRH010000151.1 GCA_023380515.1 Gammaproteobacteria bacterium
TCTACCAGCCACTTTGCAAAGTCGGGATGATCAGACGGGCCTTGACCGCAAATACCCACATACTTGCCGCGTGTCTTGGCCGTTTGAATAGCCATAGATAACAACGCCTTAACTGCTTCGTCACGCTCTTCAAACAAGTGCGCAATCAGGCCAGAGTCCCGGTCTAAGCCCAGGGTTAACTGGGTTAAATCGTTCGAGCCAATGGAGAAACCATCAAAAATATCGAGGAATTTATCGGCTAACAGCGCATTGGACGGCAATTCACACATCATAATTACGCGCAAACCGTTCTCGCCTTGCACCAAACCATGCTCTGCAAGTATTTCGATCACTTGACGGCCTTCGTCCAAAGTACGCACAAACGGGATCATAATTTCTACATTCGTCAGACCCGTTTGGTTGCGCACGCGCTTAATAGCTTCGCATTCAAGGGCAAAACAATCGCGGAAATCTTCAGAGATATAGCGTGACGCCCCTCTGAAACCGAGCATAGGGTTCTCTTCCTCTGGCTCGTACTGGCGCCCGCCCACCAAGTTAGCATATTCGTTCGATTTGAAATCAGACATGCGCACAATCACGCGCTCAGGCGAAAACGACGCTGCAATGGTAGAAATACCTTCAACTAAACGCTGAATGTAGAACTCTACAGGGTTTGCATAGCCTGCCATCATACGCTGAATCTCTTCTTTCAATTCTGCACTTTGCTGGTCAAAGTTAAGCAGCGCCTTTGGATGAACCCCTATCATTCGGTTAATAATAAATTCTAAACGTGCCAAGCCCACACCCGCATGCGGCAAACGCGCGAATTCAAATGCGCGGTCAGGGTTACCCACGTTCATCATAATTTTTAACGGCAGCGCCGGCATAGCGCCCACTTCAGATTGGGTCACTTCAAAATCGAGCTCGCCACGATAAATTAGACCGGTGTCACCTTCTGCACACGACACTGTAACCAATTCACCATCACTGATTAAATCAGTCGCGTTACCACAGCCAACTACCGCAGGTATGCCCAATTCACGGGCAATGATGGCAGCATGACAGGTTCGCCCGCCGCGGTTAGTGACGATGGCGCTTGCGCGCTTCATGATAGGTTCCCAATCTGGGTCTGTCATATCGGTGACTAACACATCGCCAGGTTGTACTTGGTCCATTTGCGCAATTGAGCTGAGTAAACGCGCGCGGCCTTTACCAATTTTCTGCCCAATGGCACGCCCAGAGGCAATCACATCCGATGTTTGCTGTAAGGTGAAACGCTCAATCGCTTGGCCTTGCTCATTCGAGCGCACCGTTTCAGGGCGCGCTTGCACGATATACAGCTTGCCGTCATGCCCGTCTTTCGCCCACTCAATATCCATCGGACGACCATAATGCTTTTCAATCGTCACGGCTTGACGTGCGAGCTCTGCGATTTCATCATCTGAAAGCGCGAAGCGCTGGCTGCGCTCGCTGTCAATGTCTTGAATCTGCACTTGCTTACCATGACTGGTATCATCGGAATAGACCATTTCAACCAATTTACTGCCCATAGTGCGGCGTACAACGGCTGGGCGGCCCGCGGCTAAGGTTGGCTTATGTACAAAAAATTCGTCTGGGTTCACCGCACCCTGCACCACCATCTCGCCTAAACCATAAGACGCAGTAATAAATACCACTTGGTCAAAGCCTGATTCGGTATCAATAGAGAACATCACGCCCGATGACGCTAAATCACTACGTACCATGCGCTGAATACCGGCCGATAAGGCCACACCGCGGTGGTCATAGCCTTGATGCACGCGGTACGAAATAGCACGGTCATTAAACAGTGACGCGAACACGTGTTTAATCGCTTCCATCACGGCATCGATACCTTTTACATTCAAAAAGGTTTCTTGCTGTCCAGCGAATGACGCATCTGGCATATCTTCTGCGGTGGCTGAACTGCGTACCGCAAAGCTGGCATCCGGATTGCCTTGGCTAAGTTCTTGGTAAGCTTGGTGGATGGCGTGGTTGAGATTATCTTGGAAGGGAGTGTCGATTATCCATTGGCGGATAGTTTTGCCGGCTTCGGCGAGGGCTTTCACATCATCTACATTCAGGTTATCAAGCAGTTGGTAGATTTTTTCGTTAATCCCGCTTTGCTCTAGAAACTCGTTAAAAGCGTCGGCGGTGGTGGCAAACCCGCCGGGGACTGTCACCCCTGCACCTGCCAAGTTACTGATCATTTCACCGAGGGACGCATTCTTTCCCCCCACTCGGCCGACATCGTTCATACCTAGTTGCTGATACCAAAGCACGTATTCTTGCACAATAAAGTCCTTCCTAAGATTCAATCTATGCGTGGTGAGAAGCCACTATTTTACACATTGTTGCCCAACAAGTTAATATCTGTGTCACATTGAACTAAGGATTGCTGCCCATGCGTACCGCATTTTATATTTCCGATGGCACTGCGTTAACCTCCGAAGCATTTGGCCACGCCATGCTGTCACTGTTTCCAATGAAATTTAAGCATCGCACATTGCCGTTTATCGACAGCCTTGAGAAGGCGCAGCGCTGTGCCCATCAAATCAATTTAGCTGCCTCTGAAGACGACGAGAAGCCCTTGGTATTCCACACGTTTGTAAATACTGAGATTAAACGGCTGGTGACCCAAAGTGACGCCATTCATTATGACTTTCTAGATCACTTTGTCGGGCGTATGGAAGCCGAGCTTGGGGTTAAAGCTCAGCCCAAAACCAACCGTACCCACGGTATTCACCAAGACTATAATTTTCGCATTGATGCAGTCGATTACACCTTGGCCAATGACGATGGCGTCAGCACGCGGGAATATGACCAAGCTGACATTATCCTTATCGGCGCATCGCGCACCGGTAAAACACCGACCTGCTTGTATCTTGCTCTGCAATACGGCATCAAAGCCGCCAATTACCCGATTACCGAAGATGATATGGACAACCTGCAGTTAAGTTATGACTTGAAGATGCACCGGCATAAATTGTTCGGCCTCACCATCGACGTCGAACGCCTGCAGCACATTCGTGAGGCGCGTAGAGCCAACAGCCGCTATGCGTCGCTTGAGCAGTGCCAACGTGAAATTGATAAAATTGAGAATCTGTATCGCCAGGAGGCTATTCCATTTTTGAACTCGACTCATGCATCGGTAGAAGAATTGGCGGCCAAGATCATGGATG
>JAMCRH010000152.1 GCA_023380515.1 Gammaproteobacteria bacterium
ATTCAACCATTTCATTATGGAAAAATTAGCAGCAGCAGGAATTCCAACCCAAATGGAAGCGTTGTTGTCTGACACCGAGTGCCTTGTTAAGAAGCTCGATATGATTCCAGTGGAGTGTGTGGTTCGTAACCTTGCTGCCGGCTCCTTGGTTCGCCGTTTAGGCGTGCAAGAAGGCCTTGAATTAAATCCGCCCACGTTCGAGCTGTTTCTCAAGAATGACGCCTTGCATGACCCGATGGTTAATGAATCCCATGTCGCGACCTTTGGTTGGGCGACTGCAGATCAAATGGCAGAAATGAAACGCTTAACCTTCGCCGTGAATGACGTACTGAAGCCATTATTTGCCAATGCCGGGATGTTACTCGTCGACTATAAGCTTGAGTTCGGTATTTTCAATGGCGAAGTTGTTCTTGGTGACGAGTTTAGCCCAGACGGTTGCCGTTTATGGGACAAAGAGACTCGCACCAAACTCGACAAAGACCGTTTCCGTCAAGGGTTAGGTGGTGTTGTTGAAGCTTATGAAGAAGTTGCACAGCGTTTAGGTGTGTTACTTTAAGCTGACGCTAAATAGCGCAGACGTTGACTGTCAAACAAACTAAAAAGGAGGCGTTGAGCCTCCTTTTGCTTTGGTGTTGAGCATTTGCGAGTATACCTTTTCAGTTTTTATCTCGCTCATCCTTTTCTTCCCATTGGGATTTGTCCCAATCGTCTTTACCCCAGTTATCTTGATCCCAATCGTCGCCTTGATCGTCCGTTTGAACATTGCCCTTGGAATCTGAAGATTTTGTTTTCGTCGGCATTTTCATGTTGGCGGTCTTTTTCAGTAGCATAATGTTACTGACGATAATCCCGAGCGCTAAAATAATAATCAACCAAGCTCCGAGTGACATTAGTTGCCTCCTGCCGATTGTGCGACGAGTGCCGTCGCTGGAATCGGACTCGTTTGGTACACGTAGCGACTGAGGATTTGCTCAAGCTGGGGTTGAACAACATCGAACCCCGGTAATTGCTGTTCAAGTAGGATTTGAACCAGTCCCTGTAGCGTAATTTGCTTTGGGTAGTACTGGGACAGTGGCGCGTAAGAGAGGTGCCAAGGCTCAACGGCCACGCCACTGGTTTCAGTGCTGGCATAGCAGCGATAAAAACCAAAATCGGCGGCATGCTCAGTCAGCCATTGACTTAAACCAGCAAACGGGCCTTGCTCGGTGTACTCCCAAGGTTCGAGCTGCAATTTGGCGTCACCTAACGCGTCCGGATCGAATACATCCATATCGGTCCCCCAATGATGGCGCGACGTGCCGGGCAATGCTGACCAATGCAAAATGGCATTCAGTGCGGCTTGATCTTGACTGCTGTTGGCCCATTTGCGTGACCAAATGGCCAGCTGGCGTGCAAAGTCACGATAGCCGCTGGCAACTTGTAAATTGTGGCCTGCGGCCGCCGCCGCACGTTGCATTTGCTGAAATGCACGCGCTGCAGCTGGCTGCAAACGGATCAGCGCAGACTCAGCACCAGGAAGTGCTTGTACATGGCTGTCATTGAGTCCGTAGAGCTGTTGCGGCGGTAGTGTTTGCATCGAAACTTAACCCATATCGTCACTAACAAGTACGCGTTCGAGAATACGCTCGTACATGTCAGTCAGTTTTATCAGATCGTCATGGGTCACTTGTTCATTCACTTTGTGAATGGTGGCGTTCACCGGCCCAAGCTCGAGAACTTGCGCGCCAGTGGGAGCAATGAAACGGCCGTCTGAGGTGCCACCGGCAGTGGATAACTCTGGAGTTTTGCCAATTACATCTGCGACAGCTGCTGTCGCAGCATCAATTAACGTCCCTTTATCAGTAAGAAAAGGTAAGCCGTTTAAAATCCAGTTCAGTTCGTAGGTTAATCCGTGCTGATCAAGAATTTTATAAATGCGGGCTTTTAAACTGTCTGCAGTGGACTCCGTACTAAAACGCAGATTAAAGGTCACCGACAGCTTACCGGGGACAACATTGCTAGCTCCAGTGCCGGCGTGTACGTCGACGATTTGAAAACTCGTTGGTGGAAACGCGTCATTGCCTTCGTCCCACAGCTCTGCGGCTAGGGTTGCCAATGCAGGGGCAGCGGCATGCACCGGATTATGGGCTAAATGCGGATAGGCAACATGCCCCTGAATACCGTGGACGGTTAAAAATCCAGTTAAGCTGCCACGACGTCCGTATTTAATCACATCGCCACAATAATGCGTGCTTGAGGGCTCACCGACCACGCACCAAGTGATTTTTTCGTGACGTGCTTCAAGGGCCTCGACAACGCGAACGGTGCCATTAATAAATGGACCTTCTTCGTCACTGGTAATTAGAAAGGCGATACTGCCAGCATGCTCCGGATGCTTGGCGACAAAGCGCTCAGTGGCGACAACCATCGCCGCAAGGCTGCCTTTCATATCGGCGGCACCACGGCCATAGAGCACGCCGTCTTTGTCAGTCGGTTCAAATGGAGGTGTGTTCCAATCTGCCTCCGGTCCCGGAGGCACTACGTCGGTATGGCCGGCAAAACAAAAAACCGGGCCGCTATGATTGCGGCGCGCCCACATGTTGGTGGTGTCCTCAAACACCATGGTTTCAATGTCAAAGCCAAGCCGTTTTAAACGGTCGGCCATGACTTGTTGGCAGCCCGCATCGTGCGGTGTTACCGAAGGACGCGCGATTAAATCACGGGCTAACTCAAGGGTAGGGTGGGACAAATCAGACACCAAAAAACTCCTGCCAAGTGGCTTCGTTAAAACCAACCATGATCTTACCGTCAAGGACAACAAGCGGTCGCTTAATTAAGGTTGGGTGGGTTTGTAGCAAATGCACAGTACGAGGCAAGGTCAACTCACCTTTGTCGTCGTCAGGTAACTTCCGCCAAGTGGTACCGCGCTTATTAATGAGGGTATCAACACCGAGGTCTTTCACCCAATGTTCAATGGTAGAAGCTGCCAACGGCGTTGTTTTTAAGTCTTCAAACTGAAAATCGACTTTGTGTTCTTTTAGCCATTTCAATGCTTTTTTAACAGTGTCACAGTTTTTAATACCAAACACGACCGCACTCATATGGGCTTCCTTCTGTGTTGCGAAAAATAAACATAGTCCTAAGGCAGTATACACCGCAAATTAGGCCTGACCCAAGGGGCTTTATTGAGAAGGCTGCAGTTTGTTCAGGGTTATTCAACTTCATCCACTGTTTCTGTGGATAACCTTGTTAATTAGCTGGATTCAACTCATTAAGTTATTGTATTTATGAGGAAAAAGCAATTGAGTGAGTTTTGTTCAGGTATGGCTGCATTGATCGAAAAGCGAGCTTTCAACGAATATATTAGCAACAGGGTGCGATTCTGTGGATAATTTAAGGGTCGTCCAAAGGAAGTACAAAGTATGTTCAAAACGATAAAACACGGGACTCAGTACATGAAAATTTGGCCCAACCATGCGGTTGTGGGGAATTTGCCAGAATCACGGTTGATTCCTGCTCTGCGGTTAGGTAGCAAGCTATTGCCGGTTGCTGCGGTCGCGAATTTTTATGTGCAATTTCAATATTTAGGTACTGAGTTTTTACCGCAGATTATCGCCACCACATTGTTTTTGTTGGTGTTGCCTTTGCAGGGGTTCTATTGGTTGGGTAAGCGCAGCTATAAAGTGTTGCCACCACCATTAAAGAGCTGGTTTTTGGACTTGCAGCACAAGCTCAATCAGGCAGGGGAAGATATCCGTTTGCCCGGTCATCGACCCGGACCAGCGTACATTGATCTCGCACGGGTGCTGCGAAAAGCATTGGCTGTGTTGCCGCCCGAAGAGCATTAATCATCGCCAGCACAAAGATTGCGGCTAGAAGAACCTAGCCGCTATGCACCCATTAAAGTTTAAACTCACTCCAGATTGGCGCGTGATCCGAGGGTTTATCAATCCCACGTAATTCGTAGTCAATGCCGGCGTCAATGCAACGTGAGGCCAAATCTTTTGTCGCTAAGATTAAGTCGATGCGTAGTCCGCGGTTATCGTCAAAACCACGCGAGCGATAATCAAACCAGCTAAACTCTTGATCAGACTCTGGCTTAAGTTGACGGTAGGTATCAATAAAGCCCCAATCCAGTAAGCGTTGCATCCATTCACGCTCTTCTGGTAAGAAACTACACTTGCCGGTTTGCAACCAACGTTTGGCGTTTGCAGGGCCAATGCCAATGTCTAAGTCTGTCGTTGAGATATTCATGTCACCCATCAGAATGACCGGCTGGTCTGGCGCTTGCGTGTCGTTCAAGTATTGCATGAGGTCTTGATAAAACTTCTCTTTCGCAGGGAACTTGACGGGATGGTCGCGCGACTCACCTTGCGGAAAATAACCATTCATCACACGAATTCGTTCGCCATTAGCAGCTGTGACCGTGGCCATGATCATTCGGCGCTGGGCTTCAGGATCGTCCCCTGGCCAACCATAGGTCACGTCGGTCGTCGGTACTTTGGTTAGAAGAGCGACGCCATAATGGGCTTTCTGCCCAAAGAAATACACCTGATAGCCCATGGCTTCCACGTCGGCAAGGCAACACCAACAAAAACAATGTGGTGGCGATAATCTGCGGTAAAAACTCAGTA
>JAMCRH010000153.1 GCA_023380515.1 Gammaproteobacteria bacterium
GCATTTTTGGTGGCGAGACCTACCAGTACAATTAGCCCGATCTGGGTGAGAATATTGTTATCCCCGCCATAGATTAAAACGCCGCTCAGTGCTGACAATAATGTCATCGGAATGATCAGAATAATGGCCAGCGGTAGGCTTAAGCTTTCGTACTGTGCTGCCAACACCATAAATACCAGCATAATCACCAAAGGATAAATAAATACTCCGGCGTTACCGGCCAGAATTTGCTGGTAAGTCAGCTCAGTCCATTCATAGGTCATCCCATTGGGTAACGTTTCTGCCAGTATTTTCTCAATCGCTGCCTGAGCTTGACCGGTGCTATAACCCGGTGCAGGGCCACCATTAATTTCAGCGGTAGTAAAGCCGTTGTAATGCATAACTCTGTCAGGACCCGCTGTATCAGTAACATTGATAAAAGAACCCAGTGGAACCATCTCGCCGCTGGCATTACGCACCTTCAACTGGCTGATTTGTGACGCACTCTGACGGAACTGCTCGTCTGCCTGCATATTCACCTGATAGGTACGGCCAAACTGGTTAAAGTCATTGACATACACTGATCCCATATAACCCTGCAGCGTTTGAAATATCTCATCCAGCGACACATTTTGCTGTTTGGCTTTAGTGCGATCGATATCCAAATCCAGCTGTGGCACATTGACCTGATAGCTGGAGAAGATACCTGTCAGCTCAGGCGTAGCCCAGGCTTTTTGCATAACCTGCATAGTCACGTTGTATAGCTCTTCGTAACCGTGACTGGCGCGATCTTGTATTTGCAACCTGAATCCGCCAATAGTGCCAAGCCCCTGTACAGGCGGAGGCGGGAATATGGCAATAAAGGCATCTTCAATACCGGCAAATTTCTGGTTCAACGCTGCAGCTATCGCATCGGCGGACATTGATGGATCATTACGCTCATTGAAATCGCTTAAGGTGGTAAAAACGATGCCGGAGTTGGGGCTGTTGGTAAAACCGTTAATATTCAGTCCGGGGAAAGCAACAGAACTGATTACACCAGGTTGTTCAAGCGCAATACTCGACATTTCTTTAATCACCGCATCAGTACGCTCTAACGACGCAGCATCTGGCAATTGTGCAAACGCCACCAAGTATTGCTTATCTTGACTTGGTACATATCCGGATGGGGTAGTGGCAAACTGCATACCCGTTAACCCCAACAGTGCGATATACATAATGCCAACCAGCGCGCCAAAACGGATAACCTTTTTAACTAACCAGCCATAGCCACGGGATAGCCTTGCAAAGAAGCGATTAAACGGACCAAATAACCAACCTCCTAAGAGTTTGTCCATGGCCCGTGTTAACAGATCTTTTTTCTCGCCTGGTGCTTTTAACAATAGTGCCGACAGGGCAGGGCTAAGGGTTAACGAGTTAATCGCCGAGATAAAGGTAGAAATCGTAATGGTTAAGGCAAACTGCTTATAAAACTGCCCAGTTAAGCCGGACATAAAGGCAGTAGGAATAAACACCGCTGCTAAAACCAAGGTGGTAGCAACAATAGGGCCGGTGACTTCTTTCATCGCTTTTTGCGTAGCGGCAATTGGCGTTAGCCCTTCTCGAATATTTCGTTCTACGTTTTCAACCACCACGATGGCATCATCGACGACGATACCGATAGCTAATACCAAACCAAACAACGATAGGGCATTAAGCGAAAAGCCGAGCAGATGCATAAAGGCAAACGTACCAATCAACGAGACAGGTACTGCCACCAGAGGAATAATCGATGCACGCCAGGTTTGTAAAAACAGTACTACCACCAGTACTACTAACACCAATGCTTCAAGCAACGTTTTTATTACCGCCTCAATAGAACCACGAACAAACACGGTGGGGTCATAAACGATGTCGTAGGCTAAACCATCTGGAAAGCTTTTTGATAGCTCTGCCATTTTGGCGCGTACATCGTCAGAGATTTGAATTGCGTTAGAACCAGAGGCCTGAAAAATAGGAATAGCCACGGCATCTTTATTATTTAATAAAGATCGAAGGGCATAGGTCGAGGCGCCCAATTCAATACGGGCAACATCTTTTAAGTAACTGACCTCACCATTGTCACCGACCTTGATAATAATATTGCCAAACTCTTCCTCGGTAGATAAACGGCCTTTAACGTTTATCAGCAGCTGAAATTCTGCATCACCACTGGGCTGAGCACCTAAACTACCGGCCGCCGCCTGCTGATTTTGCTCACGGATCGCAGCAGTAATTTGCGCTGGAGATAAACCAAGAGCCGCGACTTTATTGGGATCCAACCAGATCCGCATACTGTAATCACCAGCACCGAACAGCTCTACATTACCCACACCATTAACACGTGCCAACTCGTCTTTAACATTCAACAGCGCGTAGTTAGACAGATAGAGCATGTCGTAGCGATCATCCGGCGAGCTTAAATGCACCACCATGGTTAAATCAGGAGATGATTTCTCGGTGACAACACCTAAGCGTTGTACCTCCTGTGGCAACCGGGGCATAGCACGATCGACTCGTGCCTGAACCTGGGTCTGGGCTAAATCAACATCGGTCCCAATGGCAAATGTCACAGTCAGTGTCATGCGGCCATCTGAGGTGGATTGAGATGACATATAAAGCATCTCTTCCACACCGTTAATTTCCTGTTCTAATGGTGAAGCTACGGTTTCAGCAATCACTTTAGGGTTGGCAATATTATTATCAAGGTCGGTGACAATGGTGAGGTCAGTTACTTAAAAGATGTTGCCCGTATTGAATTGGGCGCCT
>JAMCRH010000154.1 GCA_023380515.1 Gammaproteobacteria bacterium
GCAGTCACACCAACTAATAGGCGTTGCCGTAGCTCATTTAAATTAGCCAATTCATGCTGTAAGTTCGTCAGATCAATTTCCTGTATGCCATAGATATGGTTCGCGATGAGTCCTATTTGGTCGTTGTCGTCACCCATTACCAAGACATAGTTGCGGTCCGACAAACCGACGTGAGGAAACTCAAAAACAAGGCGTAAATCGAGCATCGGAATAATTTGCCCTCGAACCAAGGTGACGCCCAAATAGGGCGCACGCAGAAATGGTAACGGGGTGATTTGGCTAAGCGTCTGGCTTAACCTGACATGTTCGGCGGCAATGGCGTAATTTTCTTTGCCAAGGCGAAACTTCAGCACTTGGCAAGGCTGCTTCAGGTTACTGCTAGTGCGCGGTGCTGCAAACTTCGCGGTGCGCTCTGCGAGCGCTGCTTCGTTATTAACGTGCGTCATACACGGGCCTTAGAAGTCGTCTGAGACTCCAGTAGCAAAATGCGGAGTTGAGCACAAAATTCAAGGAGCTGTGGTGCGGATAACCCGTCACTAAAATAAAATCGAGTCTGCGCAGGGCAGGCTTGCAAACGCTCGAATGTGCGATCGATATAGCGCAACGCTGAGCCATGATCATTGTTACGCTGAGCAAGTTGAGCGGCACAGAGGTTTGCTTCAATGTTATTGGCATCGAGGTAGAGAGCCTGTTGCAGAGCAAGTTGAGCGCCTTTTGGGTCACTGCTATGAATACAAAATTGCGCACGCAACACGTAAGCACTCACACAACTTGGCTGAATTTGCAGCGCTTTATCGAGCCAACTTCGAGCGCTATTTTCGTTTTCTTCAGCGTTTTGATGATAGGCAATTTTCGCAAGCCACAAACAAAATTCAGCCTTTTCAGTCAGCGAAGTTCGCGGTTGTGCTAGAGCGTCATGCAGCCATTGTGCGCGTTTTTGCAATTGGCCAGACTTGATGTCTTTGAGGGTATCATGGCGCCACTCGGGGGTAGCTCTCGCTTGCGGTGCTTTGCTCAACGGCTCACGAAGGCTGGCCGACTGAACCGGGAGCTGAGGCCGCGACGTTTTGCGCTGACGGATTGTCTGAGAACGATGGGAACTCGTCGTTCGATTCTCAATTTCGTCGGTAGTTGTTAGTCCACCAGTAGGTGTTATCACAGGAGGTCGTTGATTCGTTGTCAGAGCAGCCGGGGTTAACACGTAATTATCGCCGGCCCACTTACCGTACAATCCCGCTTGCGTAGCGACACTAGCTTCGACCGCGCCAATTAACAGCACTCCTTGCGGTCGTAGTGCTTTCAGGAAACGGCGAATGACCGCTTCAGCTTCATCGGCAGCAAAATAAATGAGGACATTGCGGCAACAAATCAGATCCTGGCTTGCTTCTGGGATGGGGAGCCCGGATTCATGTAAATTCCATTGCTGAAAACGAATAGCATTAAGCCAGTTTGAACGAATTTGATAGCCACGACCGCTCGCTTGAAAGTAGCGGGAACGAAATCCATCGTCACGGATTCGGAATGAGTTTGGCGGATACCAGCCTTTTTCTGCTTTTTGCAAAAACTCGCTATTGATGTCAGTCGCTGTTAGCCGAATCTGTTTACTGACTTGATGGTCGGCGAGAACTTCTTGAGCAAGGAAATATAAAGACCAAGCCTCTTCACCACTGCAACAACCGGCGCTCCAGATATACAAGGTATCGCGTTCTTCATGTGCACTGAGCCACTCAGGTAGAAAACTCGACCGCAACCATTGCGATGCTTGCGGGTCACGTAAAAAATAAGTTTCCCCAACGGTAACTGCAGGTGTAATGGCATTAATTGTGTCAGCCTTCCACGGGCGTTGAACAAACTGCTGAATGAAGCCATCGGGAGCTTGCTCTTGACGTTCTTCCATTAACCAAAGTAGACGCCGGCGCAAATCGTGGCGGCGACGGCCTGAGTAATCAATCCCCAAATAATCCCGAGTATTAAGAATAATATGGTCGAGTTCTTGTTCGTTAACTTGTATTCGGGGTGTCATTGGCAATGCTCCGCTACAAAGTCGAAGAGTGCTTGATCGATTTGTTGACCTTCATGGTCACTCAGCAGAGTTTCAAGATCGTGAATGAGCAGCATGCCTGAGTCGAGCGCTAAAATGCCATTAAACCAGCTGCTGTTGGTGCGCTCAGGAATCGCTTGAGTGTCTTTGTGTGCACTGGCAACTGGAGCACTTACGGAGTCAACCAAAAGGATTAATTGACGGTGCTCTGTTTGTACCCACACCATGGGACTCCAGAGCTGCTCTGTGGCTGCTTTCAAGTTTAGAATTTGCGCAAGTTGTACAATTGGAATAAAGGTTTCATGAATATTTACCACGCCCGAGACAAAACTTGGCGCTCCCGGTAACGGGTGCGAATTGAGCAATGGCAGAACCCGTTGTACTGAGGCTAGCGGGAAAGCCAACTTGCACTGTCCAATTTGTGCGGGGAGATAATACTCTGTTTCCATGTTTAATGGTCTCGTTCATCATGAAGCTGAGACTGCAAAGCAGGGGAGCCTACTTCAATATTGACTGGCTTCAGGTTGTACTTTGTACTGACCTCAAACTAGTACTTTTTGCAAAAATAGCGCACTAAATTGTTGATGAAAAAGCGTCTAAATGCAAGATAAACTATGATCAAGATCAAAGAATTTTGTATGGATTATGTTATGGATTGCTAATAAAGTAATGGGGATAGTCGATAGCGGGGCAGGACGTCATTTAGAAATCGGCTAAAAACTCAGCGATCAAATCAATTTACGGGTTGGAATCGGAAAAAACACTTGCACGACAAGGCGCAAATTACTAATATAGCGCCCGTTCGCCGCAGCGAATAGCAACAAGCAAAACCTCTCAAAATGTGCGTCCGTAGCTCAGTTGGTTAGAGCACCACCTTGACATGGTGGGGGTCGGTAGTTCGAGTCTACT
>JAMCRH010000155.1 GCA_023380515.1 Gammaproteobacteria bacterium
CACTTTTGTGCTTTATATTTAGTAGCGTCGCTTTCGCTAATCCGGTTCACACCGGTTACCAGGAGCCCGCTCAAGAAATTATCGATATCGTCGATGCGGCGCCAGCACCTGGTGCTAGCCTCAGCCCGAATGGCGATGTTCTTCTCGTTCTCGATTACCCTGCGCTGCCAACCTTAGTGGACTTGGCCGCCAGCGAATACCGTTTGGCCGGGATGCGAATTAATCCTGACAACCAAACCATTAGCCAAAGTCGTTATGTGTCAGGTTTTCGCCTGTTAAATATTGCTGATGGTTCCAGCCGGACTATTCGTGGTCTGCCGCAAAACATGCGTGCTATGGGCATGAGCTGGTCACCGGATGGCAAAACCATTGCTTTCTTGAATATGGAACAGAACGGCACCTACCTATGGCGCATTGATGTTGAGCGTGGTCGTGCTAGCCAGTGGAGCAAAGCTGCAGTAAATGCGGTTTGGGGCTCGCAAATTGAGTGGAGTCACGATTCTCAATCGGTCTATACGTTATTAGTTGACTCTAAGCGTGGAGCAGCACCACAACGTTCACGTGTACCTGCCGCGCCGGTTGTCACTGAATCACGTGGCCGTTCAGCACCTGCTCGGACGTACCAAGACCTGCTCGCCGATAGCCACGATGTTGCCCTTTTCGACTATTATTTTTCTAGTCAAGTTGCTCGCATCGACCAACGGGGTCGCAGCCACAACCTTGGTAAAGTTGGTGTGATTAACAACATCAGCTTGGCACCAAATAGCGAGTTTATCCTCGTTACTGCATTGCAGAAACCATATTCATATGCGGTGCCACACTTCCGTTTTGCGCGCAATACAGTGGTGTGGGACAAACAAGGCAAGCCAGTCTATACCGTCGTTGAACAAGGTGTAGCAGACAACTTGCCGATCGGTTTCGACGTTGTTGTTCCTGATCGTCGTAGTATTAGCTGGCGTAACGACGCTGATGCGACCTTGGTATGGGCCGTTGCTGGCGATGGCGGTAACTCACGCGCCCCTGCGGATATTCGCGACCGCGTTTATCAATTACCTGCGCCATTTAACGCCGAGCCGAAGTTATTAGCAGAGTTAGAAACTCGCTACGCGCGTTTACTAGCAGCTGACGGCAATACCGCTCTCGTGTGGGAACGTTGGTGGGCTGAGCGTCAAGAACGTTTATGGCGCATTAGTCCAGACGGCGACGCTGAACCAGTGCTTGTTTGGGAACGCGCTTATGACGACAGCTATAATGATCCAGGTCAGCCGTTAACCACCACCTTAGAGAATGGTCGTCGCGTGCTGCTGCTCGATGATGGTCACTTAATTCTAACTGGAACTGGCGCCTCAGACGAAGGTGATCGCCCATTCATTGACCGTCGCAACCTCCAAACTGGCGACACCGAGCGTCTCTGGCGTTCAGAAGCACCTTATTACGAGCGCCCATGGTCACTGATCGATCTCGAGAACAAGGTGTTCTTAACCCAGCGTGAGAGCGTTGATACGCCGCCTGACTTCTATCTTCGTAACCTGACTGATGAGAGCTTAGTGGCATTAACTAATACTGCCCACCCAATGCCTCATACCTTGGACATCAGCCGTGAGTTAGTTAATTATGAGCGCGCTGATGGCCTACCCATGTCAGCGAACCTATTTTTACCAGCCGGTTATGACCAAGAGCGCGATGGCCCATTACCAACCATCGTATGGGCTTATCCACGTGAGTATCGCAGCACTGCTGCCGCAGCTCAGGTAAGTGGTTCACCCTATCGCTTTAACCGCATCGGCTATTGGAATCCTCAATTCTTAGCCACTCAAGGCTACGCGGTATTTGACGCAGCAACCATGCCGATAGTCGGTGAAGGTGATGAACTCCCGAACGATACCTTTATTGAACAGTTAATTATGAATTCAGAAGCTGTCATCAATTACGGTGTTGAGCGTGGTGTTAGTGATCGGAATCGCTTTGCATTAGGCGGCCATTCGTATGGTGCGTTCATGACTGCAAACGTGCTCGCTCACTCTGATTTGTTCCGTGCAGGTATCGCTCGTAGCGGTGCTTACAATCGGTCGCTGACGCCGTTTGGCTTCCAGCGCGAAGAGCGGACTATTTGGGATGACCCAGCACTGTATCAGCGGATGTCGCCTTTCTTTGCTGCGCATCAACTGAAAACGCCTTTACTACTCATTCATGGTACTGACGACAATAACTCGGGCACTTTCCCTATGCAGAGTGAACGTTTGTATCAAGCTGTGAAAGGGAATGGTGGCACCGTTCGCTTAGTCATGTTGCCGCTTGAGTCTCATGGCTACCGCGCACGCGAGTCAGTTCTACACATGTTGTGGGAAACTGTCGAGTGGCTTGACGAGTTTGTTAAAAATGCCGAGTAATTTCGGCAACGATAGCGACAGCTAATCGGTATGAGGGCCAGTGATATCACTGGCCTTTTTATTTAGACGTGTTTGCATGAGGCGAAGATACACATTCGGCATTTGGCCCACCTCATGTTGCTGCATCAGGGTGATATAGCCTACCGGTCGCCACGCGTAGAAGCCTGTATCTTCGCAAGTTGCAACCGGATGTAGCCCTACTCGCAAGGGGTCTAGTGAACCTAACTGCCAAACATTCTCAGCGCGTTTCTGCGCGATTGGCTGCTGTAGATCCTGAACCCATGGTAAAGCTTGGGTTAAACTCACTAGCTCCGCAGTCGTCAACTCTTGTCGATCAGTGATAATCATATTTAACGCTGAAAAGTCGAACTCACCTGCACAAAAACGCTCAGCCAAGTCACGACTCATAGGATATTCATCGGCTAAACCGAGCGTATGGCCGAGCTCATGTGCCAAAACGCGCCCTCGCGCTTGGCGGTCAATAAAGACTAAGCCATTACGAGTATTGGCTAAACCTGAATCAGTGAGTACGACATCCACTTGCTGAGCAACCGGCCAGGCAGGCTGCATCCAAACCTGATCATAGGTGTCAGGATCAAGTAATTGGCACGTCGCGCGACCATCTCGGTCCGCACACTCTTCCGCCCAAACTGCAGTAATTAAACGTCCACAAAACCGTACTTCTGCATCCTCGTGACTATACAAGTCCTGAGTGGTTTCTAACCAAGATTGGCTGGCAGGAAGATCGTCTAAACGGCCAAAGAAATTAAGTAAAACATCGCAATGTGGCGCCGGAAGTTGCACTGGAACTTGCTTGCTAAAAGCAGCAACAGTTTGCGGTGAGGATTCTTTTTGCTGCAACCAGCTTTGCCATTGATTGGAACTGCTGGCCCACCAAACGAAAGAGGCAGCACCTAATGCTACCCCTAGCATGGGCCAAACAAATGCGCGACTAGTCTTCGAGTTGCTGACGGAGTTTTTGAATTTCGGTTCGCGCATAACGATATTCTAAGTAGCTGTAAGCGTTAGTCGCTAAGGTCAGCTTAAAATAATTAATCGCAGCAAAGGTTTGCCCGCGTGCCGCAGCCATTTTTCCCATATAGAAGTATGCTTCGCACAAATAATGGTTCAGCTCTTCTTGATCATTGCTGCGTTCAAATGCGCTGCGAATTAAAGCTTCTTCATTCTTTTCACCAAGAATAAAAGCAATAATCTCTTGGCCCCACGGATTTTCCGTCGCGGCTGGCCAATGTTCGCGCAGCTGAGTCTCAGCGCGGCCACTATCGAGCTCGCGACCAGCGAAGTAATACCAAATCACTCGAAATGGGTCAGCAGGATTTTGAAAATAGAAGTCAGCAAAATCCGTGTGAGCGAGGAAATACTGGCCATTATAGTAAGCAGCCAAACCCCGATTCAGGTAAACATATTCATGATCTGGCGCCAGCTCAATTGTGCTATCAAATGCTTCGAACGCGGATTGATAATCGCCCATTGCGGTCAAATAAATACCCATGACATGATATGCATCGACCAAGTCGGGCTTTAACTCGAGCGCTTGATTCGCATCCACCAAAGCAAGCGTACGCAAGCCAAGTTGATCGTGTGTCACTGCACGCCGTTGCAGTAAATACGCACGTTGCTCATCATCAAGTTCGCCTGAACTGAGCAATTCGTTTAACTGAAGTAGCTCTATCTCAACGCTTCGGCTAACTGGCAGTGGTTCAACCAAGTATAAGTTTGGCTCGTAACCGGCCATAGTGTCGGGGCTATGCTCGACAGGTTGCTGTTCCCCATTTAAGCCCGCACTGCTCGTACAACCGCTGATCAACATCAGTCCTAGAACGACACCAACTACACGCAATATTTTCACCATGTTCTCCGCCTTTGAACCATGAATTCTCATTTAATCACATCCACAGCGGAGAGCCTAGGGGCGGGGAGAATTTTAAACAAAACCTAACACTAAAAAAGCCAGCTTCCGAAGAAGCTGGCAATCTACTTCACACAGTCGCTAGGCGACGGGGGAGTCAGTAGTACGCTTTATGCAATCGAGTCACTGCTACTGCATAATCAGACCGAGTCATCCGTTGTGCTGGTGAGAATGTTGCAGTAATCGTTGGCTCTAAATCGAGTAGTCCTTGTTGAATATGGAATTGCACACCCATTACACCTGCATCGATGGCCATTTGCACATAGCCACGCAGCCCTGCCGGGATTTGACTTGCATCCGTTACCGGAACTGCTTGACCATTAAAGTAGGCGACAACATCACCAGAATAATCAGCTGCAATGTCACCAAGACCTAAAGACTGCACCAAGGTGTAGGCTAACTCAGCTTTGGTAACCCGCCCGTTCGGGTTAAACCGGTCACCACTAGCGAGCATGACACCTGCCTGAACTTGGGCACGGTCTTTCAACGCTGCTCCTCGTGCAGTTACAGAATCCGCAATTTGTGCTTGCCAGCCACTTACATCACTGAAGCTTGTGCTGTTCGCAGTGAATTGCCGAATACCACCGCCCATCACCTGAAAGTCAGCTAACTCACTGCGACGCAACTCTCGGTTTGGTTCATAACCATTCGCTCGACTGTCAACTAAGCGATTTTGCACAGCATATTCGATAAAGCCTTGTGCGGGGTGGCCGAGGACGTCGTCAATACCACTGATTTCACCTGTACGTTCTTGTACGATCCGCACTGCTACATCACCTGGTACACCATAGCCGTTGGTTACCCCTAAAGGATCTAAAGCAACACCAGACAGACCACCAACACCGCGAATTTCGATTGACCATGTGCCAGCCACGCCAGGTGCGGTTGCTGCAATGTTCTGCCCCAGTACCGGTAACGCGACGCCCGAACCATAACGGTTACCATTCGGATCTGTGAGGACGATAGCGACCGTATTTTCTGCTACATTAGCGCTCGCAGAAACCAAGGTAATATCGGGTTCTACCGAGAAGAAATAACGTTGTGGCTCGCCAACAGGAGAGAAAGGAACCGCGACAGTTTCTTCAGAACCTAACTCAATCGTGGCTTCAGCGTTAAATTCGCGCTCCAAGTTATTCAAACCACTCGCATCGATTTGCAACGAAGCTGCCATTTTGACTGCCTCATACGCATTCACGTAACCTGCACCAACCTCCCAGTCGGCCCGTCCGGGCATATTCGTAGCGGTGTGCTGTAAAATCGCTTTAACGTCTCGCCACTCGAGACTCGGATTGACTTCCAGCATGAGCGCAACAATTCCAGCAACGTGCGGAGCCGCCATCGAGGTACCGCTTTTGGCGGTATAGTAAGGTAGATGACCAAGTGCGATGCGTTCTGAATCGCCGGTAATACCTAGACCACCTAACGGGTCTGACTGTACTCGAGCCGAGATAACACCAACGCCGGGCGCCGTAACCGTCGGACGATCGCTCCAACTAAAGGTCTCACCATCGATAGTGACCTCACCACCGCGATCACGTTCACCACGGCTTGAAAACGACGCGAGCTCTCCTTGACTATCGCCGGCAGCAACCGTAATCACCCACGGCGCTTTTTTAAAATTACCGGTAATTGTGCCAGCACCTGAGCCTGAGTTACCTGCGGAAAAGACCACTATCACACCGCGATCAGCGAGCTTCTTCGTGGCAATGTTGGTTGGGTGATCTGGGTTAAACGCTGACCCGGTATCACCAGTTGAACCAAATGAGTTCGTAATGACACGAATGCCGTAACGAGTTTGGTTCGCTAGCGCGTAATCGAATCCACCCAGTGTGTCGAGTAAAAACAGCGCGGCACCCGAGCCGTAGCCAATTAAATTAGCTCCCGGAGCAACACCCTCATAGAGACCACCTGACATGACACCGTCACCTGCAACTGTTGCCGCAACATGGGTTCCGTGGCCGCCAAGTTGGTCGGTCGTGGCAATATTTTCCTGATAAGTAATCGGTAGTAGAGGCGAGATACCATTCAGGTTAATTGCTGCAGCGACGTTTTGAATGGTACGTGTGGGATATTCCACATCACGATGCAATCCGTCAATACCTGAGTCATTTACCACCACACCAACACCCCGACCCGTGACCGGAAATCCATTCACGCGTAAGTTCCGGTCCGTTCGAACCCGATTTACGCCGGTGAGTTCAGTCTCTTCTGAGTTTTCATAGGACATTTGTTCATTGATATAAATTGAACGAACTTCTGGCAAGGCAACCAGTGAACGAATTTGACTTAAGTCGGCTACAACCCCAGCCATGGGTAAGGTTTTAAATGTTGTGCCCGTTACACCGAGTTGCTCTAGTGCCAAAACTTGGTCTCGGGTTAATGGACCGTCACCGTGAAAACTAACGACCAGCTCAACTTTTCCATCTAGGTTGCCAGCATCCAAAATCGATTGAACTTTCGGTCCAATCGTTGCCGCTTCCGCATTTAACGCAATTAGAGTTGCCGCAGCGACTGCTGCAAGCTTACCGGTAAAAATAAAACTAGGCTTGTTCATGGAGTGTGTCCTCTGTAACACGAAATTAACATGGACACAGTGACACGGAGGCTAAAAGGAAAAAATCAGGGAGATCCCCGAACCCTCTGACGATATCGAAATGGCTTATTGATACAGCTTCATTTTTACGGCTAAGCGAATCAATTCAGCAGTGCTGGTGACTTGAAATTTTTGTAACACTTTACCGCGATGATGCTCCGCTGTTTTGGTTGCCATATTTAGCAGGCGTCCGATCTCTTTTGTTGGATGTCCTTTAACCATTAAATGGAAGACTTCTCGCTCTCGGCGCGTTAAATGCTCTAAACTAGGCTGCATACTTCCTTGCTTTAAAGCAGCCAGTAAAACATCAGGGAACACTCGTTTGCCTTGATAAATACGACAAATTGCATCGTATAATTCATCTCCAGTTGCATCTTTCATCACATAGCCTTTCGCTCCGGAGTGATAAAAAGCTTCCATATACTCCAGTTCGTTATGCATAGTTAGCACCAGAATTTTGGTGTCGGGCCGTTGTAATAGAATTTTTTCGATGGCGACTAAACCATTCATTTTTGGCATAGCTATATCCATGACCACAACATCCGGTTGGTCACGCAGTACTGCTGCCGTCAAAGCTAAACCATCTTGGCATTCGGCAACCACATCAATGTCTGGGTATACCTCGAGCATCCGCACCACCCCTTGTCGCATGAGGGTGTGGTCATCTGCAATCACGACACGAATCGGTAAGCTCATAGATGCACCTGTAGGCTTAAATGCGTGCCGTTACCCGGTCGCGAGGTTAAATCGAATGTTGCCGCAAACGCTGCTGCTCGATCTTGGATGCTGCGCAAACCTATCCCCTTCGCTGTACTGTGCAGATCGAATCCGCGGCCATTATCGAGAATATCCATACGCACCATGTCCCCTGTTCGGCAGGCAAATATTCGCACTTCGGTCGCTTGCGCATGTTTCAGGATATTCGTAAACGCTTCCTGCGCAATACGAAATACCATGATATTAATATCATCTGGCAACGCTTCCTGAATATCGATATCCAAGACAAAGTTGATGTCATCTGCTGAAAACATATTACGCGCTAGCCATTTTAATGCAGCTGCTAAGCCTAAATCATCTAACACTGTGGGGCGCATTAGTCGCGCCATTGTGCGGATATCTTCCATAGCTTCATAAGCTAATCGAAATAATGCCTCGTCTT
>JAMCRH010000156.1 GCA_023380515.1 Gammaproteobacteria bacterium
TGTGAACAGTTAAGTCAAATTGCCAGTTTGGGTTTTCGTGGTGAAGCCTTGCCAAGTATCAGTTCGGTTTCCAATTTAAGCCTGATTTCCAGACAACATGACGGTGAATGCGGCTGGCAAATCCATCATGAAGATGATGTTGCACAACCGGTGGCGCACCCAATCGGAACGACGGTTGCGGTACGTGATTTATTCTTTAACCTCCCTGCCAGACGTCGCTTTCTTCGAAGTGCTCGTACCGAGCAGCAACAAATTCTTATTACATTGCAACGCCTGGCATTAAGTCGGTTTGATGTACGGTTTCAGTGTAATTTAAATGGTCAACAAAAATTAAATCTGCCGATTGCTGAAACGCAGACACAACAATTGGCCCGAGTCGGCAAGATCTGCGGTCAAGCTTTTGGCAAACAGGCATTGGTCATTGATCAGCAGTTTGATTTTATCGAGATAAAAGGCTGGTTGGGTCATACCGAAACCCATCGACCACAAGCCGATCAGCAATATTTCTTTATTAATGGCCGGGTGATTCGAGATCGTTTAATCAGTCAGGTAATTCGTCAGGCCTATGCCGAGTTGATTCCACCAGGTCGGCATCCGGCCTATGTTTTATACATGACTATTCCACTGGATCGGGTGGATGTGAATGTTCATCCAACCAAACATGAAGTGCGCTTTCGGGAAACCCGACTGATTCATGGATTAATTCATCGTGCTGTGAGTGATGAATTACATCAGCAAATCAACACCAAAGTGTCTCCAACATCATCACCAGTTGAGCAGCAGATTGCAGAATCGCCCCCCAGCTATCAGAGACATGATTTATCAAGCGTAAATAGTGCATTACCAATTCAGAACTTGTTTTCAATTAATCACGCTGCTCCAACAGATGCATTTCAGTTATTGCAGCTGCTACATCAACGCTTCGCCTGGGTGCGTTTTCGGCAACAAAATTATCTGATTGATTTAACCAAGGCCCTAGCGGATTCGCGTCAACAGCAATTTGCCAGTGAGTTGCAACAATTGCCATTAAAAAGCAGACCGATATTGGTACCACTGAATATCGCTTGTACTGCTGCTCAGCAACAAGCTGTTACTGAACATAAAAGTTTGCTGAATGAATTTGGCTTTGAGTTACAACCACAAGACAATTCCCTGACCATTAAAAAAATTCCGATTGTGTTGGCACAGTTGGATTTAAATACTATGGTGAGCAGCGTGATAGATGCGCTTAACCAAAAAAATATCAATGCCATATCGCTTGGTCAACACCTGCTGAACTTGTTACATACGACTGGCGAACTTCAGCTCCAACAAGCTGAGCAATGGCTGCAAAATGCCTCACCACAAAAATGCATTGAACAGCCTTGGTGTCGGGAACTTGATTTGCTGACACTTGGTAGCTTATTCTCGGACTGATTAAACATGCACTGAGGCGGTTTTCACATGGATCGAGCCCGTACTGGTTCCACAATAGCTGCAGCGATTTTGGCTGTTATCGTGATATTACTGTTTGGTTATTTGTTATGGAGTGACGCGCCGCCCAATCGCAGTGAACTCACTGTCGATCCTCCGATTGAAGTTATTGAGCCAGATTTACCGCTGGAAATTATCCGTTCCGCTGAACAAGAGTTACCTGACAGAGAAGCTATCCGTGAACGGGAAGCAGCAGAATTTGTGGATCAATTGGCCGGCGCTGATGACAGCACCATTATTGTTAATGAATATCAAGATATGTTTGTCCGCCCGGATAGCATTATTGCCCTGCCAGAACTCGAGCAACGCACCACCACATTAAAAAGCCTGATGGATGATAAATCCCTTAGCGCCGATACTCCGCTAACACTGCGTTATACCGAAGAAATCAGAGAGCAAACCACCCTGCAACAATTGGAAACCGAAGAAGAGGATCATATTGCGCCTATCACCATTGTAACGGAACAAGGTGAGACAATTACGGCGCCATTGGTCGAACTGCTACAACGTGAAGATATTGATCAATCTGCCCCTGTGACTCAGATCCGCGAGCAACAGCAAGTCAAACAAATCAAAGCCAGCGAACTGGCAGATGCTGATATTGCAGAAGATCAACAAATGTCGGTCACCATCAGCCGTGGTGTACAGAAACTGGATATCGCTGATTTAATTAATAGCGATAGTACAGAAATGCAAGACAGCCTGTTTTATCTGCATCGGGTGACAGAAGAAGATGTTCAAGGCCTTTGGGGAATCATTCAAACCGGCTTGATTCGTAATTTTCGTCAGGGGATCAGGTTGCAGCGTAATGGTGCTGAGCAGAAAGTCAGCGTACTTATTCCAGCCGATGCCGATGAGCCGTTACCCGATGGTCTTAGTTCTTTTTTAGGATTAATCCTGCATCAGAAAGTCTCGACCAGTTATGTGTATAACTTTAACACCCATACCATGGGTCACAATCCCAATCTGATTCATCCTGGACAGGAATTGATTTTGATCCGTTTTTCAGCTCAAGAATTAAAAGATATTTATCAGTTTTTTGCCGAACAACGTAGTACAGATTCGCAAACTTTTGCTATTGGTAATTAATGATTATTGAGATCATCTTAATTGTGTTTGTGCTGGGCATTATTGCCTTTGCATGGTGGTTTCCATTTGAGTGATACTGCGCTTGTTGAACTTGCCGTAACGCAACATCACACTGGGTAACACTAATAAGGTTAGCAAAGTAGACGAAATCAAACCCCCGATAATAATGGCGGCCATCGGCCCCATAATTTCTCGTCCCGGACTGTCTGCGTTTATGGCTATCGGAAGCATGGCCAATGCTGTAACCAGCGCAGTGATCAAAATGGATGGCAGACGCTCAAGCGCACCTTGAATAGCCGTTTCCAGAATCCAGGATTTACCTTCAACTTCAATCAGATGCTGATAATGCGACACCAGCATAATGGCATTACGTAAAGTAATACCAAATAACGTAACAAACCCCACCAGCGAACCGATGGATAACACACCTCCGGTTAACCATGCAGCTACTACACCTCCCAATAATGAGAACGGTAGGTTAAGTAATACCAGCCAGGTATTTCGCACACTTTTAAGTGCCATATACAATAAAATCAGCACCACCAGTCCTACCAGAACGGAATGCACCAACAGATCCTTACGCGATTCCGCTTCTGCCACAGCCGTACCGGTAAACTCCGGATAAGTATCGGCATCAAACTGAACCTCCTGATGCACTCGCTGCTGTAATTCGTTAAAAAACGATCGTAAATCACGGCCGCTGACATTACAGGTGATGGTTTGCAAGCGTTGTGCTCCATGATGCAAAATCGCATGACGGCCGGAAACCTGCTGTATTTCGGCGACATCGCCTAACGCCAGCATACGTCCATCCACAGTTCGTAATGGCAGATTTAATAAATGATGTGGCTGCTCACGTAATTGAGGTGGCAATACCACAAAAATATCAAATAACCGGTTGCCTTCAGCAATTTGACCTACCTTGATACCATCAAAAGCGGCTTTAATGTTTTGCATCACCGTGGCAGGTTGTAGGCCCCATTGCGGTAATTCTTCAAGCTTTATACGCACCTGCAATTGTGGCTCGCCTGGTGGTGCTCGTAATTGAATATCAGTTGCCCCATCAATATCGGCCATAACAGCAGCGACTTCACGCGCCTTATAATCCAGTGCATCAAGATCATTACCGTAAATATTCACAACTACTGGAGAAGTGTAGCCGGATATGGTCTCGTCGATACGCTCGGTCAGGAAGGTATTAACCTCTGAACTAATGCCGGGAAAGGATTCCAATATTTCGCGAATTTCATCCAGGATCACTTGCTGTTCAGGACCCGACAACGGTTCCAAATCAACTTCGTACTCACTGTAATGAGTGCCAAACGTGTCGGCACCACGCTCTGCCCGTCCTGCCCATTGGGATGTTGCTCGTACCCCAGGAATAGCAGCGACTTGTTGCTCTATCAAACCACCAATCCGCAATGATTCCTGCAATGATGTGCCGGGCACACTGGCGGTATGGATGATGTAATGACCTTCACGTAGTTCAGGTAAAAACCGACCACCAAAAAACGGCAGCAAGCTGGCACCGGCCACACAAAATATCAGCACCGCCAACATCATAAATTTGGGAAACTGGCAAGTCACTCGTAATATCCGGCCATAACCGATTTGTAGCCAGTGAATTAATGGCGGCTCGGTAGTGCGTGTTACACCAATCCGGCTTAACAAGGTATGACAAAGCGCAGGAGTAACGGTTAACGCAACTAATAGAGATGCCAGAATCGCCAGAATATAAGCCTGGCCTAATGGCTCGAACATTCGTCCCGCCACGCCGCCCAGCGTTAATAACGGCACGAACACCAGCATTACAATCAGACTGGCATAGACCACCGAACCTCGCACCTCCATGGAGGCTTCATAGACGATTTGAATAACTGGCCGTGGTTCTTTTAACGCGGCGTTTTCTCGCAATCGACGAAAGATATTTTCGGTATCAATAATGGCATCATCGACCACTTCACCAAGGGCAATCGCCAGACCTCCGAGCACCATAATATTAATATTGACGCCAAATTCGAGTAGCACGATCAAGGCTGCAAACAATGACAACGGAATTGCCGTCATCGAAATAATGGCGGTGCGTAAATTAAATAGAAACAAAAACAGCACCAATAACACTAAAGCGCCACCGACCAGCAAATGGTGACGAATATTTGCCAGTGAGGTTTGAATGTAGTTGGCCGGGCGAAACAGGTCCGCATGCAACTCAATACCATCAACCTCAAAGCCATCACGAAACTCATTCAATGCGGTTTCAATACCTTGCGTTACCGCCAGTGTATTGGCCTTATATTGACCGATAACCATCAACACAATGCCGACCTTACCGCCAATGGCTGCACCGCCGATTGCTGGAGCAGCGCCATATTCAATCGTAGCGACATCCCCTAGATATAAAACCGACTGGCCTTGCTGACGAACCACTACTTTTTCCATCGCTTTGGCAGTGACGGGTTGACCGATAACTTGCAGCATCATGCGCTGGTTGGCGTTTTCAATAAAACCGCTGCCCTGCAATGCGGTGGCTTCACGCGCAGCGGCAATAATGTCTAATGCAGATAATTGATACATCGCCAGCTTTTGCGGATCGAGCTGAATTTGCATTTGCCGTTCAGCGCCACCAAACACGTTGATATCGGCCACACCATCTACCGCAAGCAATCTCGGTGTTAAAGTCCAATCCACCATTTCGCGCAGCCGCATCAAACTCTGCTGATCAGATGTCAAACCGATGGTCATGATGGTGCCGGAAGAGGACTCAAGCGGCACCATCAAGGCTGGTCCGACTCCTAGCGGCAACTGACCTTGCGCTGGCATTAAGCGTTCAGAAACTAATTGGCGGTTAAGATAAATATCAGTTCGATCTTCAAAGGTAATAATGACTACTGATAAACCGGGTGTTGAAGAGGACCGGACAAACATCACATCCGGTAAGCCTCCCAGCGCATTCTCAATAGGCTGGGTAACCAGTGTTTCCACCTGTTCGGCGGTAAAGCCCGACGCTTCCGTTTGAATAATCACTTGCTTAGGTGCGAACTCAGGAAATACATCCAGACTGGCTTTATAAATCTGATAACAGC
>JAMCRH010000157.1 GCA_023380515.1 Gammaproteobacteria bacterium
TACAGTTTGCTCTTTCACGCACGCCCTTTTTCTTACGCCTTAACCAAACCTGTTAGCGCAAACTGGAAGAGAAGCCATACAGAAAGCCAACGCAAAATTCTACGATGTAGCGTTAATAGACATATGCCTTCCTGACTTAAACGGCACAGAACTCTTAAGTAAACTCAAAGATTACGGCGGCAGGATGGTTAAGATAATAATAACTGGCTCCCCAAATTTGGTGCCAAAAAAGAGTGTAACTGCCGACGCTTACCTCGTTAAACCTGTTAAACCCCAAGAGATACTGGCAATAATAGAGCAAAAAACAGAGAAACTGGCCATTTAATTTTTTAGAAGGGCATTTTTCTTGTTTTTAGCAGTCTGGCAAGCATAATCGTTATCTCTAACTAAAGGAAAATAGTAGCAATTAGGAGAAACCGTATGCCGAAAACCTACACTTACGATGATGCAGGAGTAAACCGCAAACAGCGCGTGGAATCCAAAAAACAGCTCAAAACCCTGCAGGAAACCTACAAGCACAGCAGCTTCGGCAAAGTGATGCATCTGCCCTACGGAAACATCTTTCCCATGGGCGAGAACACTTTTTTGGACCTAGTCATCGAGGGTGTAGGCACCAAGGTTCTCATAGCGCAGCTGGCACAGAAATACGACACCATTGGCGTTGACGCAGTGGCCATGGCAGTTAACGACGTGATTCGTTCAGGCGCCAAACCACTCGCCATAGCCGACAACATACATGCCCAAGCCAGCCAGCCCAAACTCGTAAACGCGTGGCTCAAAGGCATCATACAGGGAGCAAACGAGTCCGAATGCCCCGTTACAGGCGGAGAAACAGGCGACGTAGCAGAAATCATAAAAGGCATAGTTGAGAACGCTGGTTTTGACATGGTTGTAGCCTCAGTGGGCAAGGTTGAACGCCAAGAAATCATAACTGGCCAACACATTAAGCCAGGTGACCCAATTATTGGTTTAGCCAGTAGCGGCGTGCACAGCAACGGCATCACCCTGGTGCGGAAAATCCTCTTCAAGCAGTGGGGCGGCAAATACGAGGCAACCGATATTCCTGAAGGCTTAGACCGTGAAGTGGCGGTTGAAGTTTTGGAACCAACAAAAATCTACGTTAAACCGCTCCTTAAACTGGCAAGGGAAGTCAAAGTGAAAGCAGCGGTGCACATAACGGGAGACGCGTTTACTAAATTCAACAATTTGGCGAATTATTCGCCGGGGATTGGTTTTAGTTTTGATAATTTTAAGCCGCAGCCGATTTTTGGCTTAATCCAGAAAACCGCATGTGAGCTTGGATACACGGTTACGGATGAGGAGATGTTTAAGACTTTTAACATGGGCTGGGGCTTTGGCATAATCGTTGACAAAACCGACGTAGACAAGGCCATGAACACGCTGGAGCAGGACAGCATCAACCCCGAGCGGATAGGCAAAGTCACCGATAAAGAGAGAGTCGTGGAAATTGAGCACCAAAACAAACATATGGTTTTAACGTAAAATATTGCATTTTTCTTGACGAAAGCGTTTAAATCCCCTGTGCTTAATTTAAAGGCTTATGAAATACGCGGCTAAAATTGAAGTCAGCCTTAAACCCGGCCACAGCAACCCGGAAGGCGAAACCACTGCACGTTTACTAGTCGAACTCGGCTACAAAGTTGCAGATGTGGATGTTAGCAAGGTTTACACGGTAAACTTGGAAGCAAAGACGCAAAGTGAAGCTAAGGCGAAGGCGGAAGAGATGAGCAAACGCCTCCTCGCGAACCCAACCAAAGACAACTACATCATAAGCGTCGCTGAGCAGAAATGAACGCTAACCTCTACATCCAACGCAAAAACACAGCGGTTTTTGAAGTCGCCATAGCTAAAGCTACGCAGGAACATCTTGCCGAAGTCAACAGCGAACTTGCGTTGGGATTTAGCACTCAAGAACTAAGAGACATTCAGGCTTATTTTAAGAAAGAAGGCCGCAACCCAACCGACGTGGAGCTTCAAACCATCAGCCAAACATGGAGCGAGCACTGTTACCACAAGACCTTCAAGGGCAAAATCCAACTCGACGGAAAAGAAATCGACAGCCTGTTTAAAACCTACATCGCTAAAGCCACCAAACAAATCAAGGCTCCTTGGTGCGTCAGCGTTTTTGAGGACAACGCGGGCATCGTCAAATTCGACAAGGGCTACGGCATAGCGGCGAAAGTGGAAACTCACAATCACCCATCGGCGGTGGAGCCGTTTGGCGGCGCAGCGACGGGTGTGGGCGGCGTAATCCGAGACATCCTTGGAGTGTGGGCTGACCCCATCGCATGCACCGACGTTTTGGGTTTTGGACCCTTAGATTACGATTACAACAAGTTGCCCGCTGGCGTTAAGCATCCCAAGTACGTTTACATGGGTGTCACGGCAGGCATCAGCGCCTACGGCAACAACATGGGCATCCCAACTGTCAACGGCGCCATATACTTCGACGACAGCTACACGGGCAACGTCACCGTATATTGCGGCTGCATCGGGCTACTGCCCCTAAACAAGTTTACAAAGAACGCCAAAGTCGGCCACGTCGTCGTGATAGCAGGCGGAAAAACGGGGCGCGACGGCATCCACGGCGTAACCTTCGCGGTGGCTTAGTTAACCGAGAAATCGGAGGAAATCTCGCGTCCAGCCGTCCAAATCGCCGACCCCATCGAAGAAGAAAAAGTCAAAAGGGCAATAATCGAAATCCGCGACCTCCAGCTTGCTTCCGCAACCACAGACCTTGGCGGTGGAGGCTTATCGTCAGCCGTCGGCGAAACTGCAGAGCGCTTCGACTGCGGAGTAACCGTTGACCTTGCCAAGGTGCCGCTTAAATATCAGGGTTTGGCGCCATGGGAAATCTACATATCCGAATCCCAAGAACGCATGCTCATTACTGTGCCGCCCGAGAACCTTGAGCGTGTTATGGCAGTTTGTGAGAAGGAAGACGTGCAAGCCACCGCGATTGGAACCCTGACAACGGAGAGGCGCTTGAAGCTGACATACAACGGCGAAACCGTCAGCGATATGGACATGGCGTTCCTGTTTAACCCATGTAAAAGCAGCAAAGTTGCAACCATCGAAAAACAAACCTTCACCGAACCCGAGTTTGTGGAGCCAGCAAACCTTACCCAAACCCTGCTAGAGCTTCTTGCGGCGCCAAACATTGCCAGCAAAGAAGCAGTCATACGCACCTACGACCATGAAGTCAAGGGCAACACAACCCTAAAACCGCTGCAGGGCGAGTATGCTGGACCAAACGATGCGGCGGTGCTAAAGCCTGTGGATGATTCGATTAAGGGTTTGGCGATTTCGTGTGGCATTAACCCCAGCTATGGCAAGATTGACGCGTACTGGATGGCGGCTTCAGCCATCGACGAAGCCATGCGAAACAACATTGCCGTCGGCGGGCGAAGAGTCGCGCTCTTGGATAATTTCACGTGGGGCAACCCAGAAAAACCAGAAAGATTGGGCTCGCTGGTCAGGGCTTGTGAGGCATGCTACGATTTCTCAGTGGCGTTTAAGGCGCCGTTTATCTCGGGCAAGGACAGTCTCTACAACGAGTCGCCGCTGGGACCCGTAACCCCGACACTGCTTATAACGGCGGTCGGCGTGATTCCCAACCTGCAAGTCACCACATCTATGGACCTCAAAGCAGCCGGCAACCACCTCTACCTCGTCGGCGACACATTTAACGAACTGGGCGGCAGCGAATACTACAAGCTCAAAGGCTACCTGGGCGCAAGCGTACCCAAAGTCAGGGGCGCCAAAGCCAAACGCACCTTCAAAGCAGTCACAGCAGCCATCGACCAGGGCATGGTGAAATCCTGCCATGACCTCTCAGAAGGTGGGCTTGCGGTGGCGGCGGCGGAGATGGCGTTTGCGGGCGGTCTTGGTTTGGAGTTGGATCTTAAGAAAGTGCCTGGCAAAGATTTGGCGCGCAACGATTTTGTGTTGTTCTCAGAATCCAACAGCCGATTCCTCATTGAAGTCGCAGAAGCAGACAGGGAAGACTTTGAAGATTTGATGAAAGGCAAAACCTGCAGCCTAATTGGCAAAGTAACAAAAGAACAAAACCTAATCGTCCACGGCTTAAACGGCAAAGTGGTCGTCGACGCTACGCTGGAAACGCTTCGGCATAGCTGGAAGAGCACCCTAAGCCCACAGGAGGCACCCTAATGAACACTGAAGACATCAAAGTCTGCGTCCTTCGAGTCGGCGGAACCAACTGCGACGCCGAAACCCAACGGGCATTCCAAGAACTCGGCGCCCAAGCAGAAACCGTACACGTTAACGAACTCATCAAACGCAAAAACCTGCTCGACTACAGCGTGCTGGTTTTCCCAGGCGGCTTCTCGTTTGGCGACTACGTGCGTTCAGGCGTGATTTTCGCAAGGCACCTCTCGGCGCAGCTTGGCAAGGACGTGGAGAAGTTCGTTGACGAGGGCAGACCGATTCTGGGCATCTGTAACGGCTTCCAAATCCTCGTCGAATACGGCTTGCTCCCAGGCTTTGACGGCATAAGCGCCTACCCCGAAGCCACACTAACCACCAATGAGCCAGC
>JAMCRH010000158.1 GCA_023380515.1 Gammaproteobacteria bacterium
AGCCAGATAATCGTGTAGTGCATCTCGGCCTTGAACCAGTTGAACCGGGTCTTTGAAGGTCACATCAGCGATATAAAGTTCGTTTAAGGTCGTGAGATCTCGGCTATCGAGCTCCGCGTAGAATTCGCGAAAACCGTTGACTAACTCACGCCGTTCGGCTGTTTTGATCATGAACTTCCCTCGCGTTATCCGTTCTCTGCGTTAGATTTGGCAGCTTTAAATTTAGCAATAAATTCTGTGCGCCGCTCACTATGATCAACAATCGGAGCTGGGTATGGCGAATCCTGTCCAAATTTAGCCGCTAAATAGCTCGCTGGTTCGTGAATATGTTTATTTGGAACATCTGCTAACTCTTTGACCCAATTACGAATATAGGAGCCATCGGGATCAAACTTTTCACTTTGCCGAAACGGGTTGAACACGCGAAAATATGGTGCCGCGTCAGTCCCTGTACCGGCACTCCACTGCCACCCACCATTGTTTGCGGGAAAACTTCCGTCAATCAGTCGTTGCATGAAGTAACGCTCGCCCCACCGCCAGTCAATATGTAGATCTTTCACTAGAAAGCTAGCGACGATCATACGTACTCGATTGTGCATCCAACCCGTTTCATTGAGTTGACGCATGCCGGCATCGACAATAGGCACTCCCGTTCTACCCGCACACCAAGCGGCAAATTCAGCCTCGTCATTGCGCCACACGATAGAGTCCGTTTCCACTTGAAATGCCTGACCGTAACTTAAGCGTGGTTCGTGATACATTAAATGTTGATAGAACTCCCGCCAAGCCAATTCGGACAGCCATGTATGAGCACCTACGGATAAACCATAGGGAAAGTCTGGTGACTGTTTCTGTAACAAATGGGCGCCAACCCGAGGGGATAACAGCCCAATTTCAAAATAAGCCGACAATGACGATGTGGCGTCAACCCCGGGGAAGTCACGCTGCTCTTTGTAATCAGCAACCTGCTCACGAACGTAGGTTTGTGCTTGCCGACGGACATCTGCTTCGGTAACTGGCCAGTCCGCGCTACTCAAAACCGGTTCTTCGTGTTGCGCCGGCGCTTTCGCGCTGACCCGATGCTGCGCAGCACGCCCATGGCTCCGTTGAATGGTTGCGCGGTTATACGGTGCAGGTATTCCCGTTTCGGCTATGTGCTTGAGCCAGGCTTTAAAAAACGGTGTAAAAACCCGATAGTAGTCGCCTTTACCATTTTTAATCTGCTCGGGCGGAACGAGCACATTGCTATCAAACTCGTGCACCGCAACATCAATAGCCAACAACGCAGATCTTACGTGTTGGTCACGACGAACTTCATCGAGTGGATAATCGCGATTCCAGTAAACAGCTACGGTGCTTTGCTTCTGCGCCATGTCGACGATCAACTGCGGAATCGCTTGGTAGGTGTCCGCATCAACTACCGTTAGAACAACCCCAAGTTCAGCCAGCTCGTCGGCTAGTGCAACCAAGCGACGTTCATACAAGTCCCATTTAATTGCAGACCAGTCATGAGCAAGCCATTGCTGTGGTGTTCTCACAACGACCGCACTCACGTGTTGATGGTTCCTGCAGGCCTGCAACAGTGCATCATTGTCGAGCACTCGTAAATCTTGCCGGAACCAAACTAATGCATGTGTGTTTTCGTCAGTATTCGTTGCCACACTCATATCCTTTTCTGCCGTGATTAGGCGCCCTAGATCATTTTGACGTGTCTACTACAACCCATAGCGCAGTTTTAGATCATCGGGATAAGGCTGAAAATACGATTGTTCTTGTAAATATGGGGCAGGAAATAAGTGTAAATAATGCCGCATCATAGTTAACGGAGCCGCCAGCGGCTGGGTGCCGTGACGATAATCTAAAATCAATTGGGCAAGTGCTGTCCGTTGTTTCGAGTCGATATGCTTGCGAAAGTAGCCCTGCACATGCTGTAAGACATTGGTGTGATCCCGACGCGACGCTGGCTTACCTAGCGCCCGCATGAGCCGGAAGATATAGTTACTTAAAAATTCGGCGGTCAGCAAATCCTGTTGGGCCAGTTCTCGCCCCAAAGCTCGGTAAACACCTTGATTATGCGCAAGTAACAATAATTTGTGGCGCGCATGGAAACGGTAGAGGTCTTTTTTACTGGTTGGCTGCGGCAAGCTCTTCCATTCGTAATACACATACATGCGCAGAACAAAGTTTTCCCTTAATGCTGCATCATTTAAACGACCATCCTCTTCCATCGGTAAAGCGGGGTAAAGCTCGCGTAGTTTAGCTGCAAAAATACCCATCCCCTCCTTTCGATTGGCGTTACTTTCTTCATTGTACAGACGCACCCGCTCCATTCCGCAACTCGGCGATTTAGCGCATAAAATATAACCAGACAATGCATCCAGCTGACTGGTGCGGACACTGGCAAAATTCGCGAGTTTATCTGTGACGTCTTCGCCGGTCTTCTGAACAACCGCGCGCGTATCTTCTGGGGTACCCACTAAACGAATAGTCGGACGCGGTACCGACATGCCAATACCAACTTCGGGACACAGGGGCAAATACTCTACATGTTTGGCCAACTGATGCTGGCAAAAGTCGTTCACTTTATGGCCGCCATCATAACGTACCTTTTGCCCAACTAAACACGCGCTAATTCCAACATAGACGGGACTTTGACTCATTTTCTTTCCTTTAAAATTGTTTTGCACAGCATAGATCCACTTTCATCATCCTGACGTAAATTTGGTCATACGCCAACTTCTGGCATGAAATTGTTTGCAATCAGTCGTATTCATCGGCACAGGAATCACGAAATGGCGACGCCAAACTCAACATCTTTAGGATTATTTCCGCTCACGTCCACCGTGCTCCCTGGTGGGCGTATGCAGTTGCGCGTGTATGAACCTCGCTATTTACGCCTTGTGCGTGAATCGCTGCGCGAGCAATCGGGTTTCGGACTATGTATGCTGAATCCAAATGGTGACCGCGACAATAACACGCATGTATTTAAGGTCGGAACGTTAGTTCGGATCATCGATTTTGAAACTCTTGCCGATGGTTATCTTGGGATAACTATTTTAGGCGAGCGTTTATTCGAGATTGATAGTATCGAGACTGAGTCAGACGGATTACGTCGCGGCCAAGTACGGTTCAAATCCCCTGCACCTACCGTCCCTATGACAGAGGCTGAAGTTTGGGCGCATGAGCTCAAGCAACGTCTGGAGGAAGTGTTTCACAATTACCCTGACATCGCGCGGCTTTACCCTGTGCAAAACTTTGACGACCCGACTTGGGTATGTAACCGCTGGTTAGAAATTTTGCCACTGCCCGGCGAGGTCAAGCAAAACCTCTTGAGCGAAAACGATTTCAGCCAAATGCTGGCCTACCTTGCCCAACTTTTCGCTGAGAATGAACAACAAAATGAATTGAATTGATCCAATTACGCGGCCCATACGTTAACCCTAGTATTCGATAGTCAAAGTTTGTTTGGTGCGGGTGATTTGAACCGTACTTGGCCGC
>JAMCRH010000159.1 GCA_023380515.1 Gammaproteobacteria bacterium
GCTCTTCCGATCTCGCGACACGGTTAAAAGCTTCGTCATATTGGTTAAGCATCGTTGAAATCCTTTCATTATGATACCTAAGGGTATCAATTTATAACCTTTAGGTTACACGGACAAGTCATTTTGGCTTTTTTTTCGTCGCTTAGGCGCAAACCTAAGACATCATTACCCAAAACAAGGATAATGCGCGGGTTTACATTCCCCTGCTAGGTAGTGCCCCATGGAAATCAAAGTTAATTTTCTCGATAACCTTCGCTTAGAAGCCAAATTCGATGACTTTAGTGTCATTGCAGACCAGCCTATTCGGTACAAAGGCGATGGTTCAGCCCCTAGCCCATTTGATTACTTTCTAGCGTCGTCGGCCTTATGTGCCGCCTATTTCGTCAAGGTGTATTGCAACAGCCGCGATATTTCCACGGACAATATTCGTCTGTCACAAAATAATATTGTCGACCCGGAAAACCGCTACAACCAGATCTTTAAAATTCAGGTCGAGTTACCGGATGATATTTCGGATAAAGACCGCCAAGGTATTTTGCGCTCCATCGACCGCTGTACGGTAAAGAAAGTCGTACAAACTGGCCCTGAGTTCGACATTGAAGAAGTAGAAAACTTAGACCAAGACGCCCAAGCGCTGCTGATGGGCACGCCTAGCGCGGTGGATGGCGAAGGCACCCGCATTGAGGGCAAAGATTTACCGCTCGAGCAAACCATAGCGAATATGAGCAAGATCTTGGCGGATCTTGGCATGAAAATCGAAATCGCATCGTGGCGTAACATTGTGCCCCACGTATGGTCGTTGCATGTGCGTGATGCGTCCTTCACTAGCACAGGGAAACCTGGCAAAGGCGCCACCAAGGAAAGCGCTTTGTGCTCAGCCTTGGGCGAATTTATTGAGCGCTTAAACTGTAACTTTTTCTACAACGACCAATTCTTTGGCCCAGAGATTGCCAATCGCGAATTCGTCCATTACCCGAATGAACGCTGGTTTACGTTAACCGAGGACGACAGCTTACCGGCGGGCTTATTGGATGCGCACACACGTGCTATTTACAACCCTGATGGCGAGCTCATGGGGTCGCATTTAATTGACACCAATTCGGGCCGTGCCGATCGCGGCATTGTTTCACTGCCATTCACGCGCTTAAGCGACCAAGAAACAGTCTACTTTCCGTCAAACCTAATCGAAAACTTGTTTTTAAGTAATGGCATGAGTGCCGGCAACACCTTGGCAGAAGCCCAAGTGCAGTGTTTGTCAGAAATTTTTGAGCGCGCGGTGAAACGGGAAATTATTGAGCAGGAAATTACCTTACCCGATATCCCAGCTGAAGTGCTTGCGCAATACCCTGACATTATTGAAGGCATTCAAGCTTTAGAAGCACAAGGTTTCCCTGTGCTAGTGAAGGACGCATCATTAGGCGGTCGCTTTCCCGTGGCTTGTGTCACCTTGATGAATCCGCGTACCGGTGGCGTGTTCGCGTCCTTTGGCGCACACCCAAGCTTCAAGGTTGCACTTGAGCGCAGCTTAACCGAGCTGCTGCAAGGGCGCAGTTTTGAAGGCCTAAATGATATCCCACTGCCAACATTCAATAGCATGGCAGTCAGTGAACCGAATAACTTTGTTGAGCATTTTATTGATTCTACTGGAGTCGTATCGTGGCGCTTCTTTGCCAGCCAAAGCGATTATGACTTTGTGCCGTGGGACTTTGCATCCAGCACCGCGCAAGAAGTAGACACCCTGATTGCGATGCTGGCTGAGATGGGCCATCAAGTTTATATGGCCAGCTACACCGACTTAGGCGCGCCAGCGGTGCGCATTTTAGTGCCTGGCTATTCTGAGGTGTACCCAGTCGAAGATTTGATTTGGGACAACACCAACGTTGCACTGCAGTACCGCGAAGACATTCTCAACTTACATCGCCTTGATGACGACGCCTTGCGTGCCTTGGTCGAGCGTTTAGAGGACAGC
Organism: Gammaproteobacteria bacterium; assembly: GCA_023380515.1. The sequence goes on from JAMCRH010000159.1 coordinate 1,970, forward strand.
CAAATTGATAACTACACCGATATTATTACCTTTATCGGCATTGAGTTCGACGAGAACACGGTGTGGGGACAACTGACCGTACTCGAGCTGAAAATTCTTATCTACCTGGCGTTACAAGCCCATGAAGAGGCCCTTGAGCTGGTCGAAATGTTCTTACAATACAATGACAACACCGTCGACCGTGTACTGTTCTATCGGGCCATGCAAGCGGTACTAGAAATTCACTTAAGTGACGATTTAGCCCTTGATGACTACACCTATAATTTTAATCGTATGTATGGCGAAAGTCGCATGCAGCAAGTGATTGGTTCAGTCGATGGCAGGGTGCGTTTCGCAGGTCTTGAGCCTACGAGTATGAATTTGGAAGGGCTTGAGCGGCACCAGCGATTACTGGAAAGCTACCATAAGCTGCACGCCGCGCGTGCTAAATCCGTTCGATAAAATAGTCATTAAAACTCTAATAACTTATTGTTTAGGTTGGATTTTTCAACCTAAACAAACCTTATTAAATACCTTTGGGACAGGTAAGGTCATGAATTAAACACATATCATTTATCATAATTATTAGAAGAGAATAGATGTTCCGCCGTATCTCAATCCATCAGTTTTTTCTGATACAACTCGTGCTTATCAGTGTATTTAGCTTTTATACCGTGTATTTAAACCTCGCTAGCGGTCAATTTAGCGTCTTTTTGTCTGTCACTGTACCTACCTTATTGTTTGCCACAGCCATCGTATTTTATTGGTCTGCGCGCCAAAGCGTGGTGGGTGGTGTGGCACAATTAAAGCGAGTCAGCAAAGCCATCGCAACCGGTAACTTCGACGACCGCCCAAAGTTCACGTCTGACGATGAGTTTGGTGAAATTGGACGTTCAATGAACCGTGCGGTGAAGCGCTTAGCGCTTAGCCCTTAACTTAGACAAGATTGAGCACGCCACTGGGCGCTTGAATACCCTTGCCGAAGAAAGTGAATCGCTGGCAGCGCAGTCTAACGAATCCAGTGATAAGCTCAACCATGGCTCCAGCCAGCTGGCATCGACCACGGAACAGGTCGCCAGCACCATGAGCAGTTTACAAGAATCGTTTGAGCGCATCACCGACAGTGCGAGCTCAGCAAGTAATAATGCTGACCAAGCAGACGGTGAATTGCAGCAAAACTGCTTGATAAGCTTCATCACTCCATTACCGTGTTCGACGAAAACTTCGGTGAAGTAGAAGGCAGCGCGCGCAGGCGAGCACGGCCGAGGTTTTGCGGTAGTCGCGGATGAAGTTCGCACGCTGGCACAAAAAACCCGTAAATCTACAGCGGATATCGTCGATATGACAGGCAACCTACGTAAGCTGATTGAGCGTTCGGGGAAGAGAGCGAACATGCATTGCAATTAGCCACCGAAGCATCAGAGCGCTCCAGCGACACCATTGGTAAAGTCGGCTCGGTGCTCAGTGAAGTACGCAGTATTTCCGGTGAAATGTCGCCATTGAATGCTGCAATCGAGGAGCAAACCAACGCCATCAACCATTTAAGCGATAACATTCAGGGCTTAAGTGCGTTGTGCGAGGATACCTCGGAGCAAAGTGCCAAATTATACAAAAACGCGGTGTCACTTGCGGAGTTGAGCGAGGCACTGGCCGACGATATGGAAGAGCTTGAGGCTTAATCAGTTCAAGCTTCAATAAAAAAAGCGCCAACCTGGCGCTTTTCTTATTTCAACCTTTGATTAGAAGTCGTAAGACAACGATACCCACAGTCTGCGACCATCAATATACGTGCCTTCAATCGAGCGGCCGATATTGGAGTACATCGAGACAAAGCGTGTCTCACCATTGAACTCATACGCCCGGGTTTCACCAAAGTCTTTATCG
>JAMCRH010000160.1 GCA_023380515.1 Gammaproteobacteria bacterium
GTTGCCGCAGTGTATTACATACATGCCGGCATAAAAAGTGCTGGTATAACTGATAACCGGGTAGCCGCTGGAGTCTAAGGTTAGTGAATTGTACGCTCCATAATAGGCCGCCGTTAGTGTGGATATTGAGTTGCCGCTGGTACAATTGGCGTTGGCGCAGTGCAGGAGTTTAAGTTTAGTATTGGTTACATCATAATAGCTGACCACCGGGTAACCGCTAGAATCTAAACTCAAGCTAGTGTATTGACCTACGTCCCCAGTGGTATCTGGACTAGTTATAGAATTACCACTAGTACAGTTGGCGTTGCCACAGTGGAGAATTTTGAGGTCATGGTTAGTACTGTCGTAATAACTGACTACGGGGTAGCCGCTCGAGTCTAGCTTCATTGAAGCGTATTGACCGACATCGCCAGTTGTATCAACATTTGTCGAATTTCTAATTGATGCAACTTCTAGCGTTTGACTTGGGCTGCTCACTCCTATGCCGACTCTTAGAGTTGAGGTGTCCACATTAAAAATCGTGTTGGCCAGCGTATTTTGTATGCTTAGTGCAGCAGAAGAATCCACAAAATTCTTAAATAAAGTCGCGCCGCCGTCTGCAATGGACGCTACAATAGTGCTATTATCCTTGAAGTCAGCAATATCACCAGTACTTGTGGAGCCGTTGACTGTTAGGGCTACCCCGCTAGCTGCACCAGTCAAGCTTGTCGCTCCGCCCGTAACAGCAAGGGTCTTACTTGCCGCTGCCGTAACGTTTTTATTAAAGCTAATGGCACCAGCGCTTGCACAGTTGGCATTACTGCAATGCAGAACCTTGAGGTCGCCGTTGGTAACATCGTAATAGCTGACTACAGGATAGCCGCTGGCGTCGAGAGCGACGGAGGTGCCTTGACCAACATTACCTGGAGTATCAGTTATACCAGCACTTTTTATGCCGGCATGTATGTAATACACTGCGGCAACGCCAACTGCACCAGTGGGAACTCTATTACTAATGCTGATTCTAGTACGGGGATGCAATACACCTCTATAGCTATCGACGCCAGCGGCTACCCGGTAGTCAGCTATTACATTCCTTCCACTGGTGATCTTAAACTTCTCCACTGCGGTAACGCCAACTGCACCACCGGCAATTCTATCACTAGCCCGGATACCGCTGTTACTGTTGGCCAATATACTTCAATTCGTCTCGACGCCAGTGGCTACCCAGTAGTCAGCTATTACGATTTTACTAACGGTGACCTCAAAATCCTCCACTGCGGCAACGCCAACTGCACCAGCGGCAACTCCATTACAAATCCTGATTCTACAGGTAATGTTGGCCAATATACTAGCCTTAGTCTCGACGCCAGCGGCTATCCGGTAGTTAGTTACTATGACAATACCAACGGTGACCTCAAACTTCTCCACTGCGGCAACGCCAACTGCACCAGCGGCAATACCGTAAGTAGTTTAGATACGCTTAACAACGTGGGTCAGTATACATCCCTGGCACTTGATTCTGCCGGAGCTCCAGTAGTTAGTTTTTATGATGTCACCAATGGAGATCTGGCCGTGTACAAAAATACTGGCAACACTGCCCTTATCCAAAATACCTTAACTGTCGGTACGTCAGCTATCCAAGGAGGCTTGGCGTTCAGGGATGGCTCATCAGCAAACACCTCAACTATCAAGACAGCCACGGGGCTTACCAGTAGCCACAACTATGTTGTGCCTCAGGGCTTCCTGCCTACAGGTATTACTAGCGAAGAATTTTGTTTAATTAATTTAAACAATTGCCCGGCTGTCATAACTGGGACAGGTACAGCTAACAACATCGCAAAATTCACAGCCAGCGGCGCAATAGGAAACAGCAATATAACAGATAACGGAACGACAGTGTCGGTCCTTGCTGGGTCTGCATTCAGTGTGGCCGGAGGTAATTCTGTCTTATCCGCCGCATCCAGCGGAGTAGCCTTGACTGTTAATAACACGACCAGCACGGGGGATATCGTAGACTTTAAAGACAACAACACTACCGTGATTTCTGTTGCAGACAACGCTACGGCTGCCGCTGCTTTTACGCCTACCTTTATGTTCAAAAACTCAACAAATTCGTCTAGCGCCTTGCAAGTGCAAAATATTTCTTCTGATACATTGTTGAATATTGATACTACCAACTCCAACGAGACAGCCGCAAACGGTCCGTTACTTGGGACTTGGGGGACTACCAGTTCACTGCCAGAAGGGAGAATAAATTCATCGTCCGTTGTGGCTAACGGTTATATATATGAGACAGGTGGTAGTACTTGGCAATGTACGGGCACAGACAAATTGGGTAACTGCACAGGAAACGACTGGGTTCCGACCATCAATGTCATGTACGCTAAAATTAACGCTAACGGTACAACGGGCAGCTGGGCATATACAACGAGCCTGCCTGCAACCAGATCGTCTCACGCTTCAGTAGTAGCCAATGGTTACTTGTATGTGATTGGCGGAGGAGATGCATATCCCACATACTATACGACTGTTTATT
>JAMCRH010000161.1 GCA_023380515.1 Gammaproteobacteria bacterium
GATTCACCAATACGGGTTTCGCCGGCTCGGGTATGTAAAAAATTGGCAACCACAGTGGGTTGCCAATAGGTATTCAATGTCGTCATAGTGCGCTTTACTCGATGTCGAGTGGCTCTGGCGATAAAATCACGCCGGTGCTGTCAGCATAGATGTGATCTTCCGGTAGGAACGTGACACCACCAAAGTTTACGGCAATATCCGCCTCGCCAACACATTCTGCTGGGGCACCCACTGGAATCGATGCAATCGCTTGAATGCCGAGGTCGAGATCTTCAAGTGCATCAACGTCACGAACACAGCCGTAGCAGATAATTCCTTCCCAATCGTTTTCCAGCGCGAGCTCGGCAATACCGATATCGATAATTGCTCGGCGCAGTGAGCCGCCACCGTCAACCAAGAGTACTTTGCCTACACCTGGTTGTTCGAGCGCTTGCTCAATTAAGCCCTTGTCTTCGTGGCACTTCACGGTTACCACCTGGCCTCCAAACGAGGTGCGGCCGCCATAGTTTACGAACATGGGTTCAACCACATCGATCTGATCGGCATATAAGTCGCATAGTTCCGAGGTGTTATATTCCATGACTCTTGCTCCTGCGCAATTTGGAATGAATAAGGTGTTCTCACGCTGAGTATAAACCTTTCCGACCAGAGGAGGAAGTTTCGCGGCCAAAAGGCCTTGAATCCGCGTAATCTTATGTCGCATACTGAGTGTAAAGTAATCGAATAGGTTGTCCATGCCTACAAATCAGTACCCATACTCCGAGCGCCGTTCACCGATCAGTCGGCGTCTTTCAACACGCCTGCTTTTGCGCATTGGGCTTTGGTCGCTCATTGTTGTTGCCATGGTGGCCGCTGCCGGTTTCTATATTGCCTACCACCAAGCCAAAAAGAACCAAAAACAAGAACTACTTACACAGATCAACAACCAAGTTCAATATGAGTCTCGCACTTTGCGCGACGCCGTTGCTTCGGCTGAAATTTTACGTGACTCGTTCTTACAGCGTTATCAGCAATACGCCGATTTCAGTGAATTAGCGACGAAATTTGACCAACGACACGAAGAAACCGAACCGGGGACGTGGCGCTTAAAGCCCGAATTTTACCATGGTACCTTGGTTGAACCTGAGTTTTATCAGCATATTAGTACCTTTATCGGCCCCGGCGAACGGCCGCTTAGCGACGAGTTGAAAGCGCGGATTATCATCAGCCAACAAGTTCTCAATGAACGTGCACCAGCGTGGGATAGGCGCTGGGCAAACAGTCATTTTTCCATGCCAGAGAACGTGCTTGTACAGTATTCCTCGGAGCACCCATGGGGTTTGCTTGCCGCCCATGACTTGGTGATGACCGACTACAGCGTCGTCCGCTCAACCTTACAGCAGTTTAATCCGCAACGACGACCGCTATGGACCGGGTTATATTATGATCTTTCCGCCGATTATTGGACCATCACCTACCAACTACCGGTTGACCTGAATGGCCGTCATCTGGTTAATGCCAGTCACGACATTCCTTTAAAGCAATTAGTTAGCGGTTTAGTCCGCTCGAATCACGACCAAATCCAGCATTTTGTTTTTGGCGAGTCGGGCCAATTGATTGCTTCGGCGGAGTCGCTCAGTGCGGATTATCAACAAGCTGGAATATTAGATATTCATAAGCTGACAAATCCGCAATACAAGCAAATTTTTGCGCAGCTCGAGCCGGCATTTGTCCAGCAACGCCGCGTCGTTCTGCCCAATGCCATTCCCGGACAGCTATTGATTGCCCAGCCTCTAGAGGTTGCTGACTGGTGGTACGTCACTCTTTACCCTTATGCCGAAATTCAACGTGCCGCTTTGACCACGCCTCTAGCCATCAGCTTGTCTGCAATCGTCTTATTGCTAGCCATTCTTGGCATTGTTTCAGTTTTCGTGAACCGCTTCGTAGCCGACCCATTACAACGCCTCGCCCACCTTGCTGAACTGATCGGGAATAAGCAATACGATGCTGTGATTCGTAGTCCGCTGTTGTCTGAAGATATACGCAGCGAAGTCGGCCAACTAATTCGTTCGTTTCGCGCGATGGCACAGCGCCTGCTTGAGAATCAGAACAACTTAGAGAAGCTGGTTGATGACCGCACCAAAGAGCTAGAACGAGCCAACCGCCGGCTCGCACAAGTGAATCAAAAACTCGATCAAATGGCGCATTTCGACGGCTTGACCAATTTATGGAATCGACGTGCCTTTGACCGTGATCTTCGGATGGAGTTGCAGTCTGAAAATTCAGGTCATCTCGCGCTGGCATTAGGTGACCTAGATAAATTTAAAGCCTTCAACGATCGTTATGGCCACATCGCGGGCGATGACGTATTACAACGAGTTGCGAAGGCTTTGGAAGCCACAAGCTATGGCCGAGTCTACCGCTATGGTGGCGAGGAAATTGCGGTGCTGATTCCAGCTGACAATCATGCTGAAGCGCAGCTGCAGGCAGAAGCACTATGCCAAGCCGTGCGCAACTTAGCTATCGAGCACCAGGACGCTGAGCGAGGCGTGCTCACGATTAGCTTTGGTGTGGTGCAGCTTGATCCAAACCAAGATGCCAATGACAACATTACACGTGCTGATGAACTGCTCTATCAGGCGAAAAAGAACGGTGGCGACTGTTGTCTGGTCGCGGGTGAGTCGTTGTGACGAGGTTTTCACGAACACAAAGAAAAGGGCAGTTGCCTGCCCTTTGTTATTCCAATTCTGCGACGTAAGTAACCGATTTTTAAAGAATAAACCGGCTTAAGTCTTCGTCGGCAGCTAAGTCATTCAGATATTGATTGACGTAATCACGGTCGATTGTCAGCTCAGTACCTTCCATATCCGAAGCTTTAAACGATACTTCTTCCATTAGGCGCTCAAGCACGGTATGTAAGCGACGCGCACCAATGTTTTCAGTTTTTTCGTTCACTTGCCAAGCAATTTCCGCAATCCGACGAATGCCATCTTCGGTAAAGCTGATACCGACGCCTTCCGTTGCCATGAGCGCTTTGTACTGCACCGTTAATGACGCACTCGGTTCGGTCAAAATGCGGACAAAGTCTTCGGTCGTCAGTGCTTTCAAGTTCACTCGGATTGGCAAGCGGCCCTGTAACTCAGGGATCAAGTCCGACGGCTTGGCAATTTGGAATGCGCCTGACGCAATAAACAGAATGTGATCGGTTTTGACCATACCGTGCTTGGTGCTTACCGTCGTGCCTTCCACCAGTGGCAGCAAATCGCGCTGTACCCCTTCGCGAGACACGTCAGGACCACTACTTTCGCCGCGCTTACAGATTTTGTCGATCTCATCGAGGAAGACGATCCCGTTCTGTTCGACCGCATGAATGGCTTTTTCCTTAATTTCCTCAGGATTCACCATCTTTGCTGCTTCTTCTTCTATCAGCTGCTTAAACGCGTCTTTGATTTTCAGTTTACGCTTCTTGGTTTTGTTATTACCAAGATTTTGGAACATGCTCTGCAGCTGCGAGGTCATTTCTTCCATGCCCGGTGGCGCCATAATTTCGACGCCCATGGCTGGCATTGAGATTTCAATTTCGATTTCTTTGTCGTCAAGCTTGCCTTCGCGCAGCTTCTTACGGAACATCTGCCGTGTGCTATTCGCTTCCTCGTCCTGCTGTGGCTCGTCACCCCAATTGCGTTTCGGCTTTGGCAGCAAGGTATCAAGAATCCGCTCTTCGGCCGCATCTTCCGCACGATGACGTAAGCGCGCCATTTCTTGCTCGCGCATCATTTTCACAGCTGTGTCAGTGAGGTCGCGGACAATCGAGTCCACTTCCTTACCCACATAGCCAACTTCGGTAAACTTGGTCGCTTCAATTTTAATAAACGGTGCATTGGCGAGCTTGGCCAAACGACGGGCAATTTCGGTTTTACCAACACCGGTTGGACCGATCATTAAGATGTTCTTCGGCGTCACTTCATGTCGCAAGTCATCGTCCAACTGCATTCGGCGCCAGCGGTTACGCAGGGCCACAGCAACCGCGCGTTTTGCGTCTTGCTGACCAATAATATGACGATTGAGCTCGTCGACAATTTCCCGGGGGGTCATATTTGACATGCTTACTCCTTGGTAACAGCTGGCTCAGCGTCAAGCACTTCGATAGTTTGGAAATTATTCGTGTAAACACAAATATCGCCGGCAATCGTGAGTGCTTTCTCAACGATGGTCGGGGCGTCTAATTCGGTATTTTCAAGCAAGGCACGAGCAGCGCTCTGGGCAAACGCGCCGCCTGAGCCAATAGCGATCAGGTCTTCTTCAGGCTGCACGACATCACCATTACCGGTAATGATCAGTGAGGTGGTTTTGTCAGCGACGGCGAGCAGCGCTTCAAGTTTGCGCAGCATACGATCGGTCCGCCAGTCTTTGGCAAGCTCGACCGCTGCTTTGGTTAGATGACCTTGATGTTGCTCGAGTTTCGCTTCGAAGCGCTCGAACAAGGTGAATGCGTCGGCGGTGCCACCGGCAAAGCCAGCTAACACTTTGCCGTGGTATAAACGACGGACTTTCTTGGCGTTGCCTTTCATGACGGTATTACCAAGTGACACTTGGCCATCACCACCGATGGCGACTTTGTCACCGCGACGCACTGAAACGATTGTGGTCATATCCTTTCCTCTTTCTCGGTTATACACGCTAGATGAGGTCAGCGCGTTGAGAATTCAAGAGGAAAGGCTGATGAAGGAATAAATTTGCCGCTGTTAGTCGAGATTCCAGAGCCAGATTTGGCAACCGTAAATGCCCGAGCGCTGCAGCTGATTGTTCACGCGCTGCGCTTCGCGCAGGTTCTCGAATGGCCCCAGAATAACCCGATACCAACGACCATTGCTGCCATGTGATTCGCGTACTTGCGATTCAAACCCATGCATGGCGATGCGCGCCCGCAAATTATCCGCATCTCCGAACTGACGGAATGAACCACATTGCATTAAACGGCGACGTGACTCGGCTGATTCCGGAACGTCGACTTCGACTTGCTTGTTTTCGAGGTCCGAAATATAGCCCCAGCGTTCCTGTGGTACTTCTGGCAGTGGATCGAGTTGCGGCGCCACTACGGTCGGTGTTGCTGACTCGGGGCTGCCAGAACTTACGCTAGGAATGACTTCTTCGCCACCATTACGCAGGAACCACAAAAAAGCCGTGAATACAGCAATGACCAGAATTAGCAGGAACACCACCTTAAATGGTGCCGATTGCTGCGACTGGTTCTTTTTACGCACAGCGCCCTTGCGCGGGCTACTTTTGCGCGTCGGCTTCTTTTTTGGATTGCCGCGTTTTGCGTAATCAACTGCCATAGACTTGCTTTACATCCGCTCTAAAGTAGGAATACCTAACAAACCAAGACCTTGCTCTAAAATTCGGGCGGTCAACGCGGCTAGCTTTAAGCGACTCTGCTTTAATGCGTCATCGTCGCTATTCAGAATTGGGCAGGCCTCGTAGAACGAAGAGAACGAGCCAGCCAATTCAAATAAGTAACCGCATAAGAAGTGCGGCATACCTTTGTTGCCCACCGAGGCGATAATCTCTGGGAACTGGGCGATTTTTCCAGCTAAGGCTTCGTCTTGCTCCGTCGCTAAAATAAACTCACCCGAGACTTCCGTAGGCTTTAAGCCCGCCCTTTGGAATAAGCTATTCACTCGCGTGTTGGCGTACAACAAGTAAGGTGCGGTATTGCCTTCAAAGCTCAGCATAGTGTCCCAGTCAAAGACATAATCTGAGGTGCGGTTTTTCGAAAGGTCCGCATATTTAACTGATGAAATACCAACGACTTTGGCAATATGTGCTTGTTCATCCGCCGTCAGGTCATGATTCTTGCTGGCAATAAGTTCTGCAGCACGGCGCTCCGACTCGTCGAGCAAATCGGCTAACTTTGTCACGCCGCCATCACGGCTTTTGTATGGTCGACCGTCTTTGCCCAACACCATACCGAAGCCAAGGTGCTCAAGACTGACTGAGTCATCGGCATATCCGGCCTTCCGGCATAGAGTGAAAATTTGCTGGAAGTGCAACGACTGGCGCGCATCAACCACGTAAATTACCCGGCTGGCATTTAATTTGCCGGTACGGTAGCGCACCGCTGCCAAGTCGGTGGTGGCATATAAAAAGCCGCCATCTTTCTTTTGCACGATAATCGGTAACGGCTCGTCTTCTTTGCCTTTAAATTCTTCTAAGAAGACACACTGTGCACCTTGGTCTTCAACTAGCAGTCCTTTTTCTCGAAGGTCCGTCACTACTTGCGACAAATCGTCGTTGTACGCTGATTCGGCCATGACGTCGTCACGTACAAGCTGCACACCGAGACGGTCATAAACTTCTTGGCAATGGGCCAACGAGGTGTCGATAAACTGTTGCCAAAGTTTCTGACAATGCTCATCGCCACTTTGTAGTTTCACAACGAGACTACGCGCACGGTCGGCGAAGCCTTCTTCCACATCGAAGCGCTGCTTCGCTGCCTTATAGAACGTTTCTAAGTCTGACAAAGCAAACTCTGGGCTGTCACCGTCTTGCAGTTGGTCTTCCATGTGGGCTAATAACATGCCGAACTGGGTTCCCCAGTCGCCCACGTGGTTCTGACGAATAACCTTATGACCTTGTAGGCTTAAGGTACGCGCTACCGCGTCGCCGATAATGGTCGAGCGCAAGTGACCCACGTGCATTTCTTTGGCAAGGTTCGGTGACGAATAGTCAATGACAACGGTTTGCGGTTGTTTAGCAGCTTGCACACCACAGCGCTCGTCTGCCCAAGCCTGATTGAGCTGAGCAATGAGCTGTCCTTGATCAAGCGTAAAGTTAATAAAGCCAGGACCAGCGATGTCTGTTTTGGCAATGACATTGTTCTCTGGCAACGCCGCAATAATCGCTTCCGCCAAAGCCCGTGGATTCAGTTTTGCTGGCTTTGCGAGCATCAAGGCAAGGTTGGTCGCAAAGTCGCCATGACTTTTGTCACGTGGACGGTCTAGTTGCACACGCGGCTCTAGCTCAACCGGCAAGGTCCCTTCTACTTTAAGGGTGTCAATGGCACTTTGGAGTAACGCTTCAATCTGCTGCTTCATTCGCTTGGGTAACCTTTCAAACTTAATAGATTAAGAACTGCTTTGATTTTACCGGACGGGTTTCGCTTGCTTGCACTTCAGGTCCGACACGCTCAGGTTCGACTCGTTTTGGTCACACATGAACGCACGGAGACAACGCCTCCCGCTCATCGAGCTACGACCCGCTAGTTTAATCGTTCAGCGCCCTAAAAAAAACCGCTGAATACCCCTAACTGTCGAATTTAACACTTTAACTGAAATCTTGTGGATCAATGTCGAGCGACCAACGCGCTTTTCGAGTTTCTGGCAGGCTTTCTAAGGTCGGTAACCAGGTATGCAAAGTACGCTGCAACAGCCCGCGTTCGCACGCGTGCAAGAGCAACTGAAAACGATGACGACCGGCTCGGCGAGCGAGCACCGCGGGCATCGGCCCAATCACTGCAACGTCGGTCTGTTGCTCCAAACAATTGGCCATGGCGTGCAACAAGGCTTCGGCGGCATTGGCGTCAACCGCTTCGGCCCGCAATAAGGCCATCGCCGCATAAGGTGGCAACATCGCTTGTTCACGCTCATTCAGTGCGCTGGTGGCAAAATGTTGATAGCCGTTATTCACAAGCTCTTGAATGAGTGGGTGCTCAGGTAAGTGGGTTTGCAGCACAACCGTGCCTTTTTTCTGCGCCCGACCGGCTCGACCAGCTACCTGCACATAAAGTTGCGCAAGTCGCTCGGCAGCCCGAAAATCACTGCTATACAAAGCACCATCAACATCCAGTAAAGCCACCAAAGTTACGTCAGGAAAATGATGTCCTTTAGCGAGCATTTGGGTTCCGAGAAGAATTTTATATTCACCACGGCTAACTGCCTTTAAATAGTCTTCTAACTGGCCTTTGCGACGTGTGCTGTCACGGTCAATGCGTAGCGCTGGTGCGTCCGGAAATAGTTTCTGAATGGTTTCTTCCAATTGCTCAGTCCCAAGTCCACGAGTGATCAGTTGCGTACTGCCGCAACCACCACATTGACGTGGAATTCGCCGTTGGGCACCGCAATGGTGACATTGCAACGAATGACTTTGTTGATGCACCGTCATATTCGCTTGGCAGCGCTGGCATTCACTAACCCAAGCACACTCGTGACAAATGAGCGCACTCGCATAACCACGACGGTTCAAGAAGAGTAATACTTGGTTACCCGCATCGAGGTGCTTGCGCATCAGTGCAATTAGCTGCTCACTTAAACCTTGCTGCAAGCGCTGCTGCTTCAAGTCCACCAAGATATTCTTCACTGGCTGCGCCGAGCCCGCTCGTTGCGACAGCTGCAGCAAGTGATAACGACCTGCTTTGGCATTGGCTAGAGATTCAAGAGACGGTGTGGCCGAACCAAGAATGACATTGAAGCCCTCAGTATGCGCACGCTTAATAGCTAAGTCGCGGGCGTTATAACGAAAACCGTCTTGTTGCTTAAAGCTGGCGTCATGTTCTTCGTCGATAATCAGCAGACCTGGGTTCGCTAGTGGGGTAAAAATTGCTGACCGTGTGCCGAGAATGATGGCAGCATGACCATCTCGCGCTTGCAGCCAAGCAGACAAGCGTTCCTGATCGCTCAGTCCGGAATGCAAAACTACCACTCGTGCTTGAAAGCGAGCCCGGAAGCGTTGCACGGTTTGCGGCGTTAAGCCGATTTCCGGCACCATGACAAGTACCTGCTGACCACGTTGCAAGACGCCTTGCATGACTTGCAGGTAAACTTCTGTTTTGCCACTGCCAGTCACGCCTTCAAGTAACCAAGTTTGCTGTGCTTCAGCTTGCATCCCCGCGTGAATAGCAGCGACCGCAACGGCCTGTTCTGGGTTTAGCGGATGTGGCTCTTCGGCAAGCTCAGGTGTCCAAGCGCTGAACGCAGGCGCAACTAACGTCTCTTCAATGAGTCCTTTTTCTTTCAGCGCTTTCACTGCTGCTGGGCGCACATCGTGCTGCGCTAAATCACTCACGGCTAACGCTTCGCGGCGCAATTGGGCAATTAAACGCTGTTGCTGCGGAGCGCGACTCAATTCAGTCAGCTCAACGGCCATGCCAGCTGCGGTTAATTTTAATTGTTTCGTGTATTGGTAACTGGGCGGTTGCCCTTGTCGCAAAGCAACTGGTGCCGCATGTGCCAGTACTTCGCCGAGCGGATGATGATAATAACGCGCCGCCCAGTCGAGCAAATGCCACAGCGACTCCGACCATAATGGCATCGGATCGGTGACGCTTAACAGTGGCTTGAGTTGTGTCACTGCAACGCTAGGCTCCTGATTTGTGGCGACCACAAAACCAACCAATTGGCGGTTACCAAACGGCACCACCACGCGCGCCCCGATGCTCGGCTGGGGAAGATTGTCAGGTAGCAGGTAGTCGAATACGCGCCGCATGGGTACAGGCAAAGCGACCTGCACAATATTCATGCTGGCTTCATCCATCTCAATTTCTGTTGCTGCTTGCTGCGGTGATTTGCCTTGGCTCACAGCACCCACCCAACACACTCAAACATGATGCTCACGGGGAATCCTAAAAAATGACTTGGCCTTATGCTAGCAAATCTTTGCCGAGAAAAGATCGACAATTACGCCCGAACAGAAAAAACCGCCCATACCCCTTGATCTTGCTTGATCGCTGGTCACTAGTGGGGTAGAATTCGCGGCCTTAATTTTAGATTAAGCGCATATTATTTAAACAGCGCATGGTGTTCGTGGAAAGCACGGATGGCGATGCGGCCTTCAACTGAGGTAACCCCTATGAAACAAGGTATTCATCCAGATTACAAAGCCGTAAAAGTCTCTTGCTCTTGCGGTAACGTGTTTGAAACTCGCTCTACTAAGTGTGAAGATTTCCACATCGACGTATGTTCAGAGTGTCACCCGTTCTACACCGGTAAGCAGAAAGTACTAGACACTGGTGGCCGTGTAGACCGCTTCAAGCAGCGTTTCGGTTCATTGAAGTCTAAGTAAGCTTACGCTGAAAGATTTCAAATAAAAAAGCGCCTTCGGGCGCTTTTTTAACGCCCTCAAGGTAAGTAAGCACTCACTCAAGAATACCTTTTCGAGCCGCTAAGCGAATCAATTCAGCGGTGTTTTCGACCTGCATTTTCTTCAAGATACGACCACGATGATTCTCAGCTGTCTTATGCGACATGTCGAGCAGCTGTGCGATATCTTTGGTTGTATGACCTGCGATCACAAGGAAGAAGACTTCGCGCTCGCGACGGGTTAGGGGCGCGAGGACATTGGTATTGTCACCCGGTTGGTCTACTTCCTTCTGCAATGACTGCAGGAGAACATCGGGGAAAAACGTCTTGCCGCGATTAATGGCGCGAATGGCTTGGGCTAGTTGGTCGGTTGACGACTCTTTCAGTAAATAGCCTTTGGCGCCAGCCCGGTGTAATGCATGCATATATTCTATTTCGTCGTGCATAGTCAAAACTAAAACTTTGGTTTCACTGCGCTGCTGCAGAACACGGTCAATGGCCACCAAACCATTCATTTTGGGCATTGAAATGTCCATTAGCACGACGTCGGGGTTATGCCTGACCACGGCCTGCATGAGTGCCACCCCATCTTCACATTCACAAACGACATCAAACTCTTCATGCTGCCGCAGCATTTGTACAATACCCTGACGAACGAGTGTGTGGTCATCAGCAACCACTAATCTTATTTTTTGTTCTGTAAAACTCATAAAGGTACCAAGACACTGACATGGCAACCGCCACCAGGTCGACTATTAATTTCAAAATCTGCAGAGAATGCCGCAGCTCGGTCACGCATACTCGACAGACCGACTCCCTGCACAACTTTGCTACTGTCGAAGCCACTGCCATCGTCAATAACATCAAGTCGCAAGGTATTCCCAGCTCGACTCACATAGACACTGATAAGGGACGCATTTGCGTGCCGAACAGCATTCGTAAGCGCTTCTTGCGCGATGCGAAAAAGAAGTATCGCAGATGCTGAGTCCGGTTCGGCATCAAGGTCAATTTCAACCTTAGTTTGGATAGAGGAGGATTCACATAACGTTCGTACCAACCACTGTAACGCTGCTGCTAAGCCTAAGTCATCTAATATGCGAGGACGCATCAGGCGTGACAATTGACGAACGTCAGCGAGCGCTTGTGTAGCAATGAGCATGATGTCAGGGTCCAATGCACCCGCATCTGCAGCCGCTTGAATCCTGCGTGTCAGTGCAGTTAACAGTTGACCTAGGCCATCATGTAGCTCTTGCGATAAGCGCGCGCGTTCAGCCTCCTGTTGACTCCATAAGCGTTGCGCGAGATCGCGCAGGGTGTCCTGCTCCTGATGTAATAGCTCGCGTAGCTCGATTTGACTGCGTCGGAGCGCTCGAATCTCCTCCTCGATGGAGTGTTTCATGTCTCTCATAGATTCGTTGGTACGCCTCAATTTGGTCTGGAGTCATAGATTCATAAAGCTGCTCGCGCAACTCTTGCGCCCGCGCTTGTGCACTTTCGCTTGTTAAAATCGCATAATATAAATGATTTCTCCAGTGCTCTGGATGAATTTGTAACATCCGTTGCAATTGTTCCGAGGCTTGCTCCGAACCAAAATGCAGTGCTTTTAAGTATTGGCTATGCATGTATTCGCGATACAAGGTCGGCCGCACGAGCTCATCAACCCGTTGCCACTGCCAACTATCAGCGGGTAGTCGCTGTAATTCCAATAGCGATAGCAGCACTTTTAATTCAGTTTGAACCGGCAGGAGCTGCTTGCGAAAACGAGACCAAAATGCGGCGATTTCAGAGGAGCTGCTTTCTCCGCGAATGAAATCAGATGCAATAATAATCCACTCAGTCATCACGCCTTGCTCAGCGGAGAACACATCAGCAAACTTATCGAGTTGTGCATGACGCTTCAATAAGCATTGCACGTCTGCAATGTAGATACATCGCTCACCAGCCCAGATAAGAATTTCAATTTGCGCCCGCATATCGCCAATTTCTTCTGCAAATCGAAGCGCAGTCTCAATATTTTCAGCAGAAGTATCATAGTTGCCGAGATAGAAATTCCTATGGCTCAATAAGAATTGAGCAATCATACCTTCAGCAGGCCTTTTCTGATCAGCTCTTTGTAAAACCTCACTTAAGTGAGTTGTCGCTGACAAAAAGTCTCCTCGGCTTAACCCAAGTTGCGCCAAATTTAATTTCGTCCGCAGGATCCCCGTTTCGTCACCGGTTCGATTGAATAAAACCAGAGCCTGATTCCAAAATACATCAGACTGACTAAAATCAGCCATTAAAAAGTGCATGTAGGCCACATTGCTGATGGTTTCAGCTTGCTGCATGGTACTGCCGGTCTGCAAATGTAAGTCGAGAGCATTGCGATAATGAACCAGCGCTTCCCGATAACGCCCTTGTTCTTCCAGTAGCACACCCCACTCATTCTCGACCTGTGCCAAACCAGAGCGATCTGCATTCATTTGAAAGATGTCGAGTGCTTCAGCCAGTGCAGCCTCGGCTTCTTCATAACGGCCAAGCACACCAAATACGCTAGCCAGATTCGCCAAAGAGACCGCTCGCCCTGAAGGGTCGCGTGTGAACGTACGTAATTGCAAGGCGTCTTGTAGGTAGCGGATAGCATTGTCTGGGTCGGCCAAGCGTATATAGGCCACCCCAAAAGCGTTTAATACCGTTCCTTGTCCGCGTAAGTCTTCGCTTGTTAAATAACGAATTAATGCCTGAGTTAACTCATTATCGAGCGCTTGTTGAATATTACCTTGAATAATTCTCAACCGAGCTAGTTGGAACCACCGCTCACCAGAGCTAGGGTCAATCGCTAAAGCTTGCTGATATTGTGCAATGGCAGTGTCAAAATCATCTTGCCAAATGGCTAATTCCGCACGACGGTCCATTAACGAAGGTCGCCCAGGAAACAGTTCTTGTAAGCGGTTGGTCACAATAATAGCCGTTTCAACGTCGCCATTAATTTCGGCTTGCAAAGCTCGGCCTTCTAAATACCAATAATCATCATCCTGAGATAGCTCATACAGACGTTCTAGCTGTTCCCGTGCCCGCTGCATATCGCCAAGATTGACCGCAAGGCGAGCGCCCGCGAGCCAGCCGCCCGGAAAATCAGGCCACTCTTCTTGGAGCGATTGAACCACGCTTTCTGCCTCGGCTGCCCGTCCTTCACGGAGCGCCGTTAACACCGGCTCAACCCGTTGCAACTCTTCAGGACGCACCGAAGAGCTGCGCGTCGGTAGCGCCAACTGGCTATTTAAGTGTGCAAAAAGCTGTTCAACCGTTTGGCCCAAGCCATTCGAGCCGATAGTGCCTTGGAAGGCGCCAAACAATCGATTGCCCGGCATCTCCGCCATGAGCATTTGCAAACGCGGTTCTTCTTGGCCCATGAGTTCATTACTCTGTAATAACACCAGAACATCCGCATTTAGCAGTTGGGCAATTCGCAACCGATGATCCTGCTGTCGAAACGGCCTTAAACCAAGGTTGCGCATCAGCGTGTCAACGCGCTCTTGTTCAATAACATCAATGCCACTCTGGGTGATTAAGTTGAGCTGTAATAACTCGGCGACACCGCTCAGCAGGGCGTCATCCGGCTGGTACACAACTGCTATCCGTGTTGTCTTTTGTGCCGTCGCTTGCAGCGGCTGTTCTTCGATATTCGGCTGCAGTAAAAAGGCATAGGTTACGGCCAAGATCAGTGCGAAACCAACTGCGGCCGCAATACCGATCCGTCGCTGCGGGTGTTTTGCTAAGCGTTCTTGGGCTGCTTGTACGGTAATTCGCTGATAAACCAACGGTTTACTCAATTGCCGAGCAAGACGCAAGCGATCGAGTCGCCAGATTAGATCGCCAAAGTGCCATGCACGAACGTTTGCTGCTGCCACTAAGTCTGCGATTAAGCGCCCGCTACTGTAACTGTCGGTGAGAATATTGCGCTTACCAAGCTGAGTCACTTCCGGCGCTTTGTAACCGTCGCTGCCGGCAAAATCACGGTTACTTTGCTCGCCAATGTGGCCAATACCGAAATCGAGCAACACCAGGTTGCCACGCTCATCGATGAGGATATTCTCCGGTTTTACATCGGCATGGGTTATATCGAGTGAATGACAGGCTTCCAAAGCCTGCAGTAGCTGTCGACTCCAAGTTTCTGCTTGCAGTCGAGTAATACCTTCGTGGAGATATTCTGCGAGACTACGGCCTTCTATCAGGCCCATGGTAAGAAACACCCAGTCACCGTCGCGATAAAACTCGAACACACGCACGATATTCGGATGGTTGAGTTCGCGGGCGACCAGTACTTCTTGGCGTAATCGTTGGACTTGTTCAAAGTCGAGGGCGTGTTGCGGCGCGATCAGCTTAATGGCAATTTCGGTACCGAGGATTTCATCGCGGGCGGCATACACGTGCGCTTGACCACCAATACCGACAGGTTGAACGATACGGAAGCGACCGGCGAGCACAGTACCATTTGGTAACTGTTTGCCAGCACTTAACGCTGCCGTAAGCTGTCCACTCAATCGCTGCGGATTGTCCTCTCGGGTGGTCACAAATTATCTCCAATAGAGCTTATTTTTATCCATTAAGGATACAGCCCTTCAGTAGCTTTATGCAAAGCTAACTGTTAATAATTTGTCGAATTCTGTCGCAATGTCAACTTACTTGAAGTTGCTGCAGACGAACCTCGATATCTTGAATCTGTAAAGCCATGGATAACTGTCGTGAAAACGACCGTACAATGGCTAGATCAGTATCGAGGAAAGCACGGTGTTCCGCTTGACTGTCAGCATATAGCACCGCGACAACGTCGTGGCCAACGATGACAGGAAACACCAAGAGGGCTTGGATGTGATTCTTAATAATACTTGCCGCTTGCGAAAGTTCAGCGTGATTATGCACCGCTGCCAAAACGACTGGCTCATGCGAGTCGACGGCATGCTGAATCGCTGTACGGCTACCGCTAAACGTCTGTCCGCCGAGCCATTCTGGATAACCCGAACAATGGGAAATATCGCCTTCATCATCTAAGAAGATCACGGCAGCACGGTCACTCGATAAAATCGTAGTGAGGGTATCGCTCGCGTTCTGGAGCAGATTCTCCAGCGAAGTTTCCCGCAACATGTTTTCTGCAGCGGCGTTCAAGTAGCGCTGCCGCCATTGACGGAAACTACTTTCGGCAGTAATTTGTCGATGCTGAACGAGTTCCATGCGGCATTGAACAGGACCCAGCGTGACGTCGGCCAAGCGCGCTAATGCAATTGAATTAACACGCTGGCCATTTTGGAAACAACCGTTTTGGCTGTTGTGATCTTGTAACTGCCACACGCCATTGCGGGCGCTTATTCGAGCGTGGTAACGCGATACCGACGGATCGTCGAGCACGATATCACAGTCGTCTGAGCGACCGAGCAAGTATTCTTTGCCTTCAAACAGCACATGGTTTTGTGCTGGTTTGTTGGCGTAACGAAGTTGCAGGCGAAGTGGCATGGTGACTACCTCATTAACTCATTCAGGGTAAAGCGTAAGCTACGGCCTTTAGACAGTGCTTCGCCTTGCACATTGACGATATCGTCGCTTGAACGCCAAATGTTCGGCACGTTATCAGCTTGGGCATCTTCCAGTGAACGCAGCAATGCGTTCAAGTTCGACACGGCCGCCTGATAACGACGCTCAGTGACATGCGCACGCACATTACGCGCCAATGAAATAACATTGCT
>JAMCRH010000162.1 GCA_023380515.1 Gammaproteobacteria bacterium
ATTTAAACCGCAGTTCAACCCGGTTATGGTGGTTTCTCCGGTTTAAGTTTGAATGCCGGTATTTCACAGGAAAACTTCTTTGGCACCGGCAACAGTGCAGCGATTAACCTCAATACTAACCGTTTCCAACGTGACGCTCAGATAAGTTATAGCAACAATTACTTTACCGACGATGGTATTGCTTTAGGTGGTAATATTTTCTACCGTGACTTTGACGGTAGTCGCGCCAACTTGTCGCAGTACAACCAGCGTAGTTATGGTATTGCAAGTAACCTGAGCTTCCCAATTAATGAGTTCCAGCGCATTAGCTTTGGCGCAGGTTATACTAATACTGGGATTAGTCAGTTCCAGCAAATTGACCAAATTACTAATTTCCTGGCGCGTTATGCTGACGCAGAAAACCCGGAAAGCTCGGTGAACTTCCGCACCTATGATTTAAATTTAGGTTGGCAGCGCGTAACCCTGAATCGTGGTGTATTCCCAACGGCAGGTACCCAGAACTCGGTTAACTTAAAAGTCACGACACCGAACTCAGATTTGCAATACTTTAAATTGAATTATCGCTTCCGTTATTATCACCCAATTGATAATGACCATAGATTCGTATTCCTAACCCGCTTAAACTTAGGCTACGGCAACGGCTATGGTTCCACCAATGGGGTCGACAATACCTTACCGTTCTGGGAGAATTTCTACGGTGGTGGTCAAGATTCATTGCGTGGCTTTGAAACTAACCGAGTTGGTCCACGTGGTATTATTCGACAGCCTACGTTCGTGCAAGGTCCGCCAGACGCCAACGGCAACCCGACACGAATTGCGTTAGGGCCAGAATTTGATACCTATCAGGTGGCACAATTCCGCGGTGTGGGTGGTAACGCTATCGCAAATGCGAGTTTAGAGCTTATCGTGCCTACGCCATTTGCGGGCGAAGATGCAGCGCGTGCAGTGCGCACCAGCTTGTTTGTTGATGTGGGTACCGTGTGGGATACTGAATTTAACTTTGATTCTTATCGCAACTTACGCAATGTTGGCCAGCAAGAACTATGGGATTACAGTGACCCCAGCAACTACCAAGCCTCTTACGGGGTGTCGGTACAGTGGTTATCACCGATGGGTGCACTGACATTTAGCTTAGGCTTCCCGATTAAGTCGTTAGACCCAGACGTGGAAGAGCGCTTTAACTTTAATTTAGGAACTACTTTCTAAGCTGTTTAAAAAAGCAGTAAGTAGCAACACCAAACTTTGAATGCAATGAGGATGTAACATTGAAAAGCTTAATTAAATCGATTTTTCTTGCCAGCGTGTTATCGGCAATGTCTTTAGGCGTCAGTGCGACTGCAGCAGCAGAAGCAAAAATGGCGGTTGTTGATGTTGGCGCAGTATTCCAACAGTTACCTGAGCGTGAAGAAATTTCGCAGAACTTGCAGCGTGAGTTCAATGACCGCATTGAGCGCATGCAGCGTCGCGAAACTGAAATCGGCCAATTGCGTGACCGTATTCAACGCGACGAAGAGATTATGAGCGAAGAAGAGTACACTCAGGCGATGATGGAATTTCAGCAACGTGTACAAGAAGCGCAACAATCAGGTCAGCAATTGAATGAAGAAATGCGCCGTCGTCAAAACGAAGAACGTGACCGCGTATTGCGCCGTATGCAAGAAGTGATTGCTGACATCGCTGAAGCTGAAGGTTATGACGTGGTATTGGAAGCGAGCGGAATTGCGTACGCACGTGATGGCTTTGATATTTCAAGCCGTGTTTTGGAAGCAATGAGCAGCAACTAATACTCATGACTGTAATGACACTTCAGGAATTAGCCCAGGCAACTGGCGCTAGCGTGCGCGGTGACCAAGGTTATCAGGTCACCGGGCTTGCCACCTTGCGCTCAGCGAAAGCTGAGCACATTTCTTTTTTGGCGAATGAAAAATATCGTTCACAAGTTGCCGAGTCATCAGCTGGTTGCGTGATTATGCGTGCCGAAGATGACCACGGCGAAGCGACCAACGCATTGATTACGCCACAACCATATTTGGCGTATGCACGCGTTGCGCAATTGCTTGATAACACGCCAGCGCAGGCCAAGGGCATTCACCCCACTGCAGTGATAGCAGAAGGTGTTGCACTAGGTGCCGATGTGTCAGTCGGCGCATACAGCGTTATTGAAGCTGGCGCAGTGATTGGCGATCAAGTTCAAATTGGCAACCATTGCACAGTGGGCAGCAATGCACATATCGGTGCCTATACGCGACTGTGGTCGAATGTAACGATTTACCACGGCGTTCGTATCGGCCAACACTGTACCTTTCACGCCGGTGCTGTGATTGGTGGTGATGGCTTTGGTTGGGCCAGTGAAAACGGAAAATGGGTTAAGATACCGCAACTCGGGGCAGTGACCATTGGCGATTACGTTGATATTGGCGTTGGCACCACCATCGACCGCGGTGCATTAGACGATACGGTGATTGAAAACCACTGTATTATCGATAACCAAGTACAAATTGGCCACAATGTGTTTGTGGGCGAAGGCACTGCGATTGCAGGGCAGGTTGGTATTGCCGGTAGCACTCGAATCGGTCGTGGCTGTTTGATTGGCGGGCAAGCAGGCTTAGCCGGTCACATTGAAATTGCCGACCATGTGCAACTGCATGGCCAAGCAATGGTCACCAAGTCAATTGAACAAGCGGGTGTGTACGCGTCCGGAAACCCAGTGGTACCGCAAGGCGAATGGGCACGTGTTGGCGTGCGTTACAAGCAGTTACCTGATTTGTTCAAGCGGGTGAAAGCCCTCGAGACTAAACTTAAATAATAACAACGTTTAACGTTGAGGAGCTTCGTGTGACTGAACAGGTGACGCAAGAGCTGAACAATGGATTCAATATCCAAGAGATTCAAGCCATTTTACCCCATCGATACCCTTTTGCATTGATTGACCGCGTGGTGAGCTATACCAAAGGTGAGTCGCTGCATGCCTATAAAAATATCACCATGAACGAACCCGTGTTCATGGGGCATTTTCCAGGTGAACCTATCTTTCCAGGCGTACTGTTACTTGAAGCTATGGCGCAAGCGACCGGTCTGCTAGGTTTTAAAATGATGGAAAATGCGGCGGACAAAGACGAAATGTATTTGTTCGCGGGCATCGACAACGCACGTTTCAAGCGCCAGGTCATTCCTGGGGATCGCGTTGATTTCCATGTCACTTTTGTCAAAGAACGCCGTGGTATTTGGAAGTTTTCGGGCGTGGCGAAAGTGGATGGCGAACTAGCAGCTACGGCTGATCTTATGTGTGCAAGAAGGAATATGAAAGGGTGATACACGCCAGCGCAATTATTGAACCAGGCGCAAAGCTGGGGGCGAACGTTCGCGTTGGCCCTTGGACGTATATCGGTGCCGATGTCGAAATTGGTGATAACTGTGAGATTGGTCCGCATGTCGTCATTCGTGGTCCAACGACCATGGGTGAAGGCAATCGTATCTTCCAATTCTCGTCGATTGGTGAAGAGTGCCAAGACAAAAAGTATGCGGGTGAGCCGACTCGCTTGGTGATTGGCGATCACAATGTGTTTCGTGAGTGCACTACCGTGCATCGTGGCACGGTGCAGGACAACAGCCTGACCCAAATTGGCAGTCACAACTTATTGATGGCTTATGTGCATGTTGCCCATGATTGCATGATTGGCGACCGTAACATTTTAGCCAATGCGACAACATTAGCCGGACATGTGCATGTCGGCGATCAGGTTATCCTTGGTGGTTTTACCGGTGTGCACCAATTTTGCAAAATTGGCTCACACGCTTTTACCGCTGTCAGTTCGGTGGTGGTGCAGGATATTCCGCCGTATGTGATGGCACAAGGCCACAACGCAGTGCCGCGCACGATTAACTCGGAAGGTTTGCGTCGTAGAGGCTTTAGTGCTGAGCAAATTCAGAATATTAAGCGCGCATACAAGCTGCTTTACCGCCAAGGTTTAACCCTTCAGGAAGCGGTGGCTAAAATGACGGCTATGGATGCACCAGAGCTTGCGATCATGCTTGATTTCATCGCCAAGTCTCAGCGCGGTATCATCCGCTAAGCCATCGACGTAAATGACATGCCGCAAGACTTAAACCATCAAAGCAATCCTGTTCGCTGCATTGGCTTAGTAGCAGGTGAAGCCTCCGGTGATATTCTGGGGGCTAGTTTAATGCGTGCCATCAAACAACGGCATCCCGAGGTCGAATTTATCGGCGTCGGCGGTCCGTTAATGGCGGCAGAAGGCTTGCAGTCATTGTTTTCCTTTGAACGCCTCGCGGTGATGGGAATCGTCGATGTGCTCAAGCAATTGCCTGATTTACTAGCTGCACGCCGCGAAGTCGTTACCTGTATGCTGAATCAACGCCCTGATATTTTCGTGGGCATTGATGCGCCCGATTTTAATATTCCAATCGAACTGAAGCTTAAACAAGCAGGCATTACCTGCGTGCACTATGTTAGCCCTTCGGTGTGGGCGTGGCGCCAAAAGCGCGTGTTTAAAATAGCCAAAGCCACGCATCGGGTGCTGTGTTTACTGCCGTTTGAAAAGCAGTTTTATGATCGCTTTGATGTACCGGCAACCTTTGTGGGGCACACCTTAGCCGACGAGATTCCACTGCAGAGTTCACGTGAATTGGCGTGCGAAGCACTCAATATTGACCCACAACAACGTTATTTCGGCGTGTTACCTGGTAGTCGGCGTAGTGAAGTAGGTTTGTTAATTGAGCCATTTTTGCAAGCTGCGCGCATACTCCATGATCAGCATCCTGAGTATGGCTTTTTGATCCCAGCGGTCAATCCAGAACGTCGTGGGCAAATCGAAGCGGCCATCGCAACGGCTAGTTTACCTGCCAGTTTGCAACTACACATCATCGATCAGCAATCGCGCCAGGTGATGTTGGCGAGTGATGCATTGATGCTGGCCTCAGGCACCGTGTCCTTAGAAGCCATGCTACTGAAACGTCCTATGGTCGTGTCGTATCGCTTTAGCGCACTCAATTACGCAATTCTTAAGCGCTTGGTTAAAGTGGATTATTTCTCATTACCAAACTTGATTGCTAATCAGCCGCTAGTACCTGAACTTTTACAAGAGGCAGTCACGCCCGAAGCCTTGGCGACTCACATGAGTCATTTTATCAGCCAACCACAACAGGCTTTGTTGGCCCAATTCGAGCAACTTCATCAGGCTATTGCATTGAACGCGGCAGACACCGCGGCTGATGCGGTGTTAGCCACTCACCAGCAACGCGCGTTGTAGAATTTCCTAGCCTTTCTATTTAATGGAACGAAAGCCGTCAATAATAGCTATTATCTTTCCAATATATCGTGTCTATACTAAGTGTCATGTAAATGCATGCTTGAGTTCTCGCGTACATATGGCGTGACACCCGATGCGAGCGAGCGCTTATTAACTGCAAAGATTTAATTGAGTGACAGGAGTAGCAACATGGGCTTATTAGTCGATGGTCAATGGCACGATACTTGGTATGACACCTCGAAAACAGGCGGACGCTTCGTGCGTACCGAAGCGCAGTACCGCAACTGGATC
>JAMCRH010000163.1 GCA_023380515.1 Gammaproteobacteria bacterium
GGCAATGGCTTCAAAACGGCGGCAATTTCGCATTTGTTGCAATACGATTCGACCCATGGTCGCTTTGCAGCGCATGTCAGCGACAAAGACGATACCTTATTTATTAATCAACACGCGATTCAAGTGTTTCATCGGCGCGATCTCAACGACTTGCCGTGGCGCGAGCTCGACATTGATGTCGTGATGGAATGTACCGGTGTGTTTTCGAGTCGGGCTGAAGGGCAAGCGCACTTAAACGCCGGTGCACGGCGGGTGTTGTTTTCCCATCCCGCAGCACCTGATGTTGATTTTACCTTGATTCAAGGGATAAATAACGCCGACCTCAATGCCAGCGATCGCATTATTTCCAATGGTTCGTGTACGACCAACTGTATCGTGCCGGTGATCAAAGCGCTAGATGACGCGTTTGGGGTCGACAGTGGCACCATTACCACGATTCACTCGGCGATGAACGACCAGCAAGTGATCGACGCCTATCATGATAATTTGCGCTTAGCGCGGGCGGCGTCGCAGTCGATTATTCCGGTGGATACTCGTTTAGCACGTGGTATTGAACGGATTCTGCCGAAATTTGCCGGCCGTTTTGAAGCCATTGCCGTGCGGGTGCCAACGACCAATGTCACGGCTATGGATTTGAGCGTGACACTGCAAACCGAAGTCGATATTGCCACTGTAAATACCGCCTTACGGCATGCGGCACAACGAGATCTTGCCGGCATTCTTGGATATACTGAGTTACCCTTAGTGTCCTCTGATTTTAATCATGACGCACGATCAAGTATTATAGATGGCACGCAAACGCGGGTTAGCCACAAACAACTGGTGAAAGTTCTGTGCTGGTGTGACAACGAGTGGGGCTTTGCCAATCGCATGCTGGAGTCAGCAGCGACGTTAGCCGGATTAGACTAAACTGCTTTCAATGCATTTTTGCAAGGACAAAGAAATGACTGTGAAGTACATGAGTGATATGGATTTACGCGGTAAACGCGTGTTAATCCGCGAAGACCTAAACGTGCCAGTGCAAGATGGCAAAGTGACCTCGGATGCGCGTTTAAAAGCAGCGCTCCCTACATTACAGCGCGCCCTTGAACAGGGTGCAAAAGTCATGGTGATGTCGCATTTAGGTCGTCCAGAAGAAGGGGTTTACGATGAAGCCTATTCTCTCGCGCCAGTTGTACAATATTTAGCCGCAGCACTCGACTTCCCAGTTCGTCTTGAAACAAATTATTTAGACGGCGTCGAAGTGGCCGGTGGTGAACTTGTTGTTTTTGAAAACGTCCGCTTTAACGTCGGTGAAAAGAAAAACGATCCCGTGTTGGCGAAGAAAATGGCCGCATTGTGCGACGTGTTTGTGATGGACGCATTTGGTACTGCGCATCGAGCGCAAGCGTCAACGTATGGCGTTGCTCAATATGCTCCGGTTGCTTGTGCTGGCCCATTATTAGCGGCTGAACTCGACGCCCTTGGTAAAGCTTTGCAAAACCCGAAACGCCCATTGGTAGCGATTGTGGGTGGTTCGAAAGTATCGACCAAGCTCATGGTATTAAATTCGTTGGTGCGCAAAGTGGACCAATTGATTGTCGGTGGCGGTATTGCCAATACCTTTATTGCTGCAGCAGGCCATAACGTTGCCCGCTCACTGTATGAAGCAGACTTAGTCAAAGACGCGGCACGCTTAGCCGAGTCGGCAAAAACCCGTGGCGCTGAGATTCCATTGCCAACCGACGTAATTGTTGGTGATAAGTTTGGTGCTGATGCCACAGCGACGGTGAAAAACGTTGCGGATGTGTCGGGCGATGATCAGATTTTTGATATCGGCCCAGATACCGCAGAACAGTTAGCGAAGATGCTCGAAAATGCAGGCACGATCGTTTGGAATGGTCCGGTGGGCGTGTTTGAGTTCGATCAATTTAGCCAAGGTACTGAAGTGCTGGCGCGAGCGATTGCGCGCAGCTCGGCGTTTTCAATTGCCGGTGGCGGTGATACTTTAGCAGCCATCGACAAATACGGCATTGCCGACGAAATTTCATATATTTCGACAGGTGGTGGGGCCTTCTTGGAATTCTTAGAAGGTAAAAAACTACCCGCTGTCTCAATTTTAGAAGCTCGCGGTAGCGAATAATTTAAAATCTCGCGTTAGCGAATCAATTATAAAATTAAAGGAGCCTCGCAAATGGCATTGATTTCAATGAGACAAATGCTCGATCACGCTGCAGAATTCGGCTACGGCGTACCGGCGTTCAACGTCAACAACCTCGAGCAGATGCGTGCCATTATGATGGCAGCAGACGACACCGACAGCCCGGTGATTGTGCAGGCATCGGCCGGTGCCCGTAAGTATGCAGGTGCACCGTTCTTGCGCCATTTGATTTTGGCAGCGATTGAAGAATTCCCACACATTCCGGTGGTGATGCACCAGGATCACGGCACTTCACCAGCCATTTGTCAGCGTTCAATTCAATTGGGCTTCAGCTCAGTTATGATGGACGGTTCATTGCGTGAAGACGGAAAAACGCCAGCCGACTACGACTACAACGTTGACGTTACCCGCCGTGTCGT
>JAMCRH010000164.1:0-2417 GCA_023380515.1 Gammaproteobacteria bacterium
AGCTGGACTGTCTGCTGTGCTTGCGCTTGAACTTGGGATAACGAGAAGGCAGTTTGGGATCAAAGAAACGTTGAAAGGCTTTATCCAGATTGATACATGCCTGCTGGAGTGCAATCGAATCAAAATCTTTGAGCCAGTGATACTTACGTGACTTTTTTGCGACAGAAAGCAGAGGCTTTAGGTCTTTCTTGGCGTTGAGTTTAAGTCCGTGGCGTTTGTATTGTGAACTTATGACATGCAAAGCCTTGTTGTATGCAAAGCGCACAGAGCCGAACTGGCGGTTTAAAAATTCCGCCTGCTCAGGTGTTGGATAGATACGCACTTTAATGGCTTTGTTCATACTGTATATAATACCAGTTAATTGGTGTGATACAATCCATAACTGCGAGCAGTTATCCGCTTATATCCCCGCCCGATTGGGCGAGGGTTTACGCGGAAATTGCTAACTGCATTCACTTCTGCCAACTTAAAAACCTTGGTGACTTATGACTTTGCAAGTAATTAATCATCCGCTGGTGCAGCACAAACTTGGTTTGATGCGAGCGCAAGATATCAGTACCAAAGCGTTCCGCGAACTCGCCAATGAGCTGGGCAACTTACTCACTTATGAAGCAACCAAAGACCTCGAACTCGAAGACCAAACCATCGAAAGTTGGAGTGGCGAACAGATCGCGGTGAAGCAGATTAAAGGTAAGAAAATCACAGTCGTGCCGATTTTGCGCGCTGGTATGGGTATGCTCGACGGTGTTTTGCAGTTGATTCCGAGTGCCAAGGTTAGCGTGGTCGGTTTGTATCGTGACGAAGAAACCCTCGAGCCAGTGCCGTATTACGCTAAGTTTGCAAGTAACATGAGCGAACGTATGGCCTTGGTAATCGACCCCATGCTGGCGACGGGTGGCACCATGGCCGCTACACTGGATATGCTCAAAGAGCAGGGCTGTAGCGAAATTCGGGTGCTGGTGTTAGTGGCTGCTCCGGAAGGTGTAAAGCGTGTACTTGATGCTCATCCGGACGTGACCATTTTTGCTGCTGGGCATGATCAGTGCTTAAACGAACATGGTTATATTTTACCGGGTCTTGGCGACGCCGGTGACAAGATTTTCGGCACGAAATAAGTCGCTCGTCGAGGGCAAAATATTTATTCAATTGTGATACACTCGAGCGCTTATCGAGTTGTTCATTAAGGAATTGTTTGGCAATGGCTCAATACATCTATAGTATGCTGCGCGTGAGTAAAGTTGTTCCTCCGAAGCGCACAATTTTAAAAGATATTTCATTAAGTTTTTTCCCAGGTGCAAAAATTGGTGTGCTTGGTTTAAACGGTGCCGGTAAATCGACGTTACTACGCATTATGGCGGGTGTGGATACCGAGTTCGAAGGTGAAGCGCGGCCACAACCGGGTATCAAAATTGGTTACTTACCGCAGGAGCCGCAGCTCGATCCGAGCAAGACGGTGCGTGAAATCGTTGAAGAAGCGGTGGCTGACGTTAAAAATGCACTGACTGAGTTAGACGCGATTTACGCGGCTTATGCCGAAGAAGACGCAGATTTCGACGCCTTGGCCAAGCGCCAGGGTGAGCTTGAAGCAATTCTGCAAGCGAAAGAAGGGCACAACTTAGACAACGCCCTTGAGCGGGCAGCCGATGCACTGCGGTTACCACCGTGGGATGCAAAAATCGAGCACCTGTCGGGTGGTGAGCGGCGTCGCGTCGCAATTTGTCGCTTGTTGCTGGAAAAACCAGACATGTTGTTGCTCGACGAACCGACTAACCACCTTGACGCCGAGTCAGTCGCTTGGTTAGAGCGCTTCTTACATGATTACGAAGGCACTGTTGTGGCGATTACCCACGACCGTTACTTCTTAGACAACGTCGCGGGTTGGATTCTTGAGCTTGACCGTGGTTACGGTATTCCATGGGAAGGTAACTATTCGAGCTGGCTGGAACAGAAAGATGCCCGTTTGGCGCAAGAAGAGCGCACCGAAGCGGCTCGTCAGAAGTCGATTAAGAAAGAACTTGAGTGGGTGCGGCAGAATCCGAAAGGTCGTCAGGCGAAGAGCAAGGCTCGTTTGGCACGCTTTGAAGAGCTGCAGTCAGGTGATTACCAATCGCGGAATGAAACGAACGAGTTGTATATTCCACCAGGACCACGCCTTGGCGATAAAGTATTAGACGTGAATGGCTTGAAGAAGAGCTATGGCGACCGAGTACTCATTGACGATTTGAGCTTTAGCATGCCAAAAGGCGCGATTGTCGGCATTATCGGTCCGAACGGTGCGGGTAAGTCGACGTTGTTCCGGATGATTTCTGGTAAAGAACAGCCAGATGCGGGCACGATTGAAGTGGGTGATACCGTACATTTGGCGTCGGTTGATCAGTTCCGTGACGATATGGATCCGAAAAAGACAGTGCTGGGAG
>JAMCRH010000164.1:2427-6773 GCA_023380515.1 Gammaproteobacteria bacterium
TATCGGTAGCTATGAAGTACCAAGCCGAGCGTATGTTGGCCGTTTTAACTTCCGTGGTAACGACCAGCAGAAACGAATTGGTGAGCTGTCGGGTGGTGAGCGCAACCGGGTGCATTTAGCCAAGCTATTAAAAGCCGGCGGCAACTTGTTGCTCCTTGACGAACCGACCAACGACCTTGACGTTGAAACTTTGCGGGCATTGGAAGAGGCCTTGTTGGAATTCCCGGGCGCGGCCATGGTGATTTCACACGACCGTTGGTTCCTTGACCGCATTGCTACGCATATTCTTGATTATCGCGACGAAGGGAAAGTGTCCTTCTTCGAAGGTAACTACACCGAATATGAAGAGTATATGAAGAAAACCTTTGGTGCCGATGCGATGGAACCTCATCGCGTGAAATATAAGAAAATCACAAAATAACTGGCGCTAACAAAAAAGCCAGAACGTGATGTTCTGGCTTTTTTATTCGATTTATCGCAAGCAAGTTTTAAACAATAACGATTATATCCGAACACCATTAAGTGGGGGCGCGTATGTGGTGGCTAGCGGTATTGCTACTCGCAAACGAAAGTGACGACGCGATAGAGCACATAAAAATAAAGGGGCAGGCGACCGAACGGGTGGCTGAGGTGATGCCAGTGCAGGTGATCTCGCGTAACGAGATCGCGCGTTTGCAAGGCGGCGCAATTACACCATTGCTGCGGCAAATTGCTGGCGCCGATGTGATGACCACAGGCTTATTTGGCGGCCAAACCAGCATTATGATGCAAGGCGGTGCCAGTTCCCACGTGTTGGTGCTGATCGACGGCCAGCCAATTACCAGCCCGACTCTCGGCACTGCGTCATTGCAAAACCTTCACCCAGACGACATTGAACGCATAGAAATTACCCGTGGTGCGCGAGCTTCAACCTATGGTGGCAACAGCATGGCCGGGGTGATTCATATTTATACCCGGCAAGCGCAAGAAAACACAGCAAGTATCCGCATTCGCCATGGTGCCTATAATTTCCGAGAAGCAGCTTTCACCGCTAGTCACCGTACTGAACGCTTTAACCAGCAAGTGAACTTAGTGCGGCGTTGGTATGAAGGCTATGACCTGACCACAGATACTGAGTTTGGGAACGAAGGGCTTGATGGCGCTCACGCGACCAACTTAACGTGGAATGCAAAGTGGCAGGTGAACGACAACAATCAGTTTTCCGCGCGTTTGTTCGATATTAGTTCGCGGGCGGAATACGACCAAGACTGCTTAGACCCCGATAGTTTTGAACGGGTTTATTGTTTGCCAGCAGTGCGCGTGAAGCAGCAAGGCTTGCAAACACAATTGCAGCAAAAGTTGCAGTCGGGCGTGACCCAGACGTTTCAGTTCGGTCATTTTGAAGAACGCTCGACAACCACCGACGGTGCCGAACTGCCACAAACCTGGTTAGGCTATAATGATGTGCTCGATACCGAGCGCCAGACCTTTAATTGGCAACGACGAGTGCCGCTCGCAGGCGGTAATCAAGCCATTAGCTATGGCGTCGACTGGGATCGCGAACAAGCGTCCATGCAGCCAGAAAGTTACGGCAGCAAATCGCGCCAAACCAATAGTGTTTTCTCCGATTACTTTTGGCGCTATCCGCAATGGCAACTAAGCGCCGGTGGACGGCTTGCGCATAACTCTCAGTATGGCAGCAAGTTAACGCATTCGGTGGATTTGTCGTTAACGCCAATTGAGCTGTGGAAGTTTGGTGTTAGCCATAGTAGTGGTTATCGACCGCCGACCTTTAATGACTTGTATTGGCCAGGTTCTGGTAATCCAGATTTACGACCCGAAAGCTCGAATACCTTGTCAGCGTATGCGCGTCATTATATTCGTGCAGGTATGTTGGAAGCGTCGCTGTTTTATTCGGACTTTAGTAACCTGATTGTCTGGCATTCGCCCACTGAGGGTGGTTTATGGGAGCCGGCCAATATCGGTGGCGCCACGGCCCAAGGTTTAACCTTACGGTGGGAACATAACTGGCGGCAATGGCGTGTGCGTGCGCACGCAACGGTGCAGGACACTGAAGACAAAGCAACCGGCACACGCTTGCTTAATCGTGCCCATAGCTTTGGCACCATCACGGTCAGCCAAGGCTTTGCCGACGGCGTGATGTCGCTCGATTTCGTGGCTCATGGTAGCCGTCGTGTATCGATGCTCGATAATGGTCGCGAAGCCGGTACGTGGACGCTGAATGGGCGCTGGGAACAGGCTTTCTCGCGAGAGTGGATGTTCTATTTGAGTCTCGACAACATTTTCGATAACGAGTACGAATTTCGACCTGGCTACAACGAACCGCGTCGACAGTTCCGTATTGGCATTTCCTACCATTTCCGTACTAAAGAAGGTATGATACAGCCTTAAATATTGACCCTACGCCGCTTGCTGTCGGCATTATTTTTTGAGGAGTTCGCATGTCTGGTTCTGCAATGACTATCGCTGGATTTGATCCAGAATTATGGGCGGCTATGCAAGCCGAAGTTCAGCGTCAGGAAGAGCACATCGAGTTAATTGCTTCGGAAAATTATACGAGCCCACGAGTGTTAGAAGCACAAGGTTCGCAGCTCACCAACAAATATGCCGAAGGTTATCCAGGTAAGCGTTACTACGGCGGCTGTGAGTATGTCGATATTGCTGAAAATTTAGCGATTGAGCGCGCAAAAGAATTGTTTGGTGCGAAATACGCAAACGTCCAGCCACATGCTGGCTCACAAGCTAACACCGCGGCGTTTATGGCGTTGTGTAAAGCGGGTGACACCGTGTTAGGCATGAGCTTGGCGCATGGCGGTCACTTAACTCACGGCTCGCATGTGAACTTCTCAGGGATTAACTACAATGCCGTGCAGTATGGTTTGAACGACGCCACTGGCGAAATCGATTATGACCAAGTGCGTCAGCTTGCCCATGAGCACAAGCCGAAAATGATCATCGCAGGTTTCTCTGCGTATTCAGGCATTGTGGACTGGCAGAAATTCCGTGAAATCGCTGACGAAGTTGGCGCGTACTTGTTAGTTGATATGGCCCACGTTGCTGGCCTTGTCGCTGCAGGTTTGTATCCGAACCCAGTACCAATTGCTGACGTGGTTACCACAACCACACATAAAACATTGGCTGGCCCACGTTCAGGCTTGATTCTGTCTGGTAAAGACGACCCAGAGTTACACAAAAAGCTCAACAGTGCGGTATTCCCGGGCAACCAAGGTGGCCCATTAATGCACGTTATCGCAGCGAAAGCTGTAGCGTTCAAAGAAGCATTGCAGCCTGAGTTTAAAGAGTACCAGAAGCAGGTGTTGAAGAACGCCAAAGCCATGGTGCGGGTCATGCAAGAGCGTGGCTACAAGATTGTTTCGAACGGCACTGAAAACCATTTGTTCTTGGTTGATTTAATCGACAAAGACATTACGGGTAAAGACGCCGATGCAGCGCTTGGACGTGCGTATATTACGGTGAATAAAAACTCGGTTCCGAATGATCCGCGGTCACCGTTTGTTACCTCTGGCTTACGCTTAGGAACGCCAGCGATTACCCGTCGTGGTTTCCAAGAAGCAGAAGCTGAGCAAGTGGCACATTGGATTTGTGACGTGCTAGATGCAGTTGCAGCTGGCGACAGCGAAGGCGTGGAAGCGCGCGTGCGTGACGAAGTTAAAGCGTTGTGTGCACGTTTCCCTGTTTACGCCTAAGCTAAACAGGTTAGGTTAACGGCTAGAGGGTTGCTATGCATTGTCCATTTTGTGACGAACAAGACACCAAAGTGATTGACTCACGCTTAGTCGCGGACGGTATGTCGGTGCGCCGGCGGCGTGAGTGCAATGCATGCAAAGAGCGTTTCACGACGTTCGAAAGTGCTGAATTAGTGATGCCGCGGGTGATTAAAAGCAATGGCGCCCGCGAGCCTTTTAACGAAGATAAACTGCGTGCAGGCTTGCTGCGCTCGCTCGAGAAGCGGCCGGTTAGCCTTGAAGCTATGGAACAAACCATTAACCGAATTAAGTCGAAACTGCGGGCGACCGGTGAGCGCGAAGTGTCGAGCAAACTGATTGGTTCGTTGGTCATGGACCAATTGAAGCAGCTCGATAAAGTCGCCTACATTCGCTTTGCCTCGGTGTATCGCTCGTTTGAGGATATTCGTGAATTTGGTGAGGAAATTGCGCGTTTAGATGACTAACATGCCGTTTACTCCAGCTGACCACTTTTTTATGCAATACGCCCTCGAGCTCGCCGCCCGAGGGCGTTTTACCACGCATCCGAATCCAAATGTTGGTTGCGTGATTGTCGCTGCCGAGCAGGTTGATTTATCAGCGGGTCCGCAGCAGTGGCGT
>JAMCRH010000165.1 GCA_023380515.1 Gammaproteobacteria bacterium
CCTCGCAATTTTGACGGTGAGTTTAAAGGACCTATTTCGCTCTATCAAAGCTGGTTAGACTCACGCAACATTCCGGCGGTAGAAGTGGGTCAGCAGGTCACGCCTGTACGGCTGCGACAGCGTTTACTGGAACTTGGGGTAAAGACCGACATTCGTCCCTATCCAGCATTGGCGCTTGGGACGTTAGAAGTTAGTCCGCTGAGTGTGAACGAACTCTACGGCTATTTAGCGAATTATGGCGAGGGCTACCGGGTCACCTCCATCCATGGTGTGACAACCCATCGCGGCGATGTTTTATATTTGCAGCAGCGCCGGGTGAATCAAGGCTTTCAGCCTGGAGCGGCTTATTTAGCACGATATGCTGCGCACGGTGTCGTGGAAGTCGGAACGGGTAGAGCGCTAGGCCAGCAAACGAGTCGGCCACTTGGCGGTAAAACCGGATCGACAAACGATCTAAGAGACAGTTGGTTTGTGTCGTTTGATAATCGCTACTTGCTAACGGTTTGGCTTGGTCGTGATGACAATCAGCCCGCAGGACTCACAGGGAGTCGCGGTGCTCTGCCAGTCGCGCAGCGCTTTTGGCGGAAACAAGATATTTTCCCCCTTAACTTGGCGCCACCACCTGGTGTGGTCATGCGAAGTTGGGATGCTGAAACCGGTGCAGCGGTCGCGCAGGGCTGTCCGAATGCGCGGGTATTGCCGGGTGTTGCAAGTGAACAACCGATAACGACCTGTGGCGACGGTAATGAGCTGAACAACAAGGAAACCGAAGAGGAAAAAGAGCGTAGCTTCTGGCGGCGTATCTTTAATCGCGGTAATTAATCAATGACACGACTTCAGAGATAAGAAAACCCCCAGGACGGCGAGCGCACTGGGGGTTTTTGTTTAAATGCTGACGCGTTTATATTGACGGTATTCAGCGCGCCAGAAGTTAGCATTAATACGTTGTCGGAACGTCTCGTCATCCAGTTCAAGTGCATGACCTTGTTGTTGCGCGACTTTGCCGACGGCAAACGCAATTTCTTTGCTTAACTTCGCAATTTCCGTAATCGCAGGGAGTAAGTGATTTGATTCGCCGCGGACCTGTGGTGAGTGTTCAGCCAAGGTGCGACTCGCAGCCATAAGCATTTCTTCAGTAATCCGACTCGCTTTCACAGCGATAACGCCAAGGCCGATACCCGGGAAAATATAGCTGTTATTGCACTGGGCAATGGGAAAGGTTTTGCCTTCAAACTGAACCGGTGCAAACGGGCTACCCGTTGCAATGATCGCTTGCCCTTGTGTCCAGCGAATCACATCAGCTGGCGCTGCTTCAACACGACGAGACGGATTCGAGAGCGGGAAGATAATCGGTTCTGCTGTGTATTGTTGCATGGCGCGGACAACTTGCTCGGTAAATAGCCCAGGCTGACCAGAAACACCAATTAACACGGTCGGTTGAGCACAATGCATAACGTCCAGTAAGGAAGGGAAATCACCACTAAACTGCCAGTCACTCACCACGCTTTGCGGTTGCACGAGTTCTGCTTGGAAATCACGTAAGCCTTCCATACCCTCGCATAAGAGACCAAAGCGATCGACCATGAAAATCTTCGCTTTTGCTTCTGCACGACTTAAACCTTCAGCACACATGTGCGAGATAATGTGTTCGGCAATGCCGCAGCCCGCAGAGCCTGAACCCACGAAGACAATTTTCTGTTCAGAGAGAGCTTGTCCTTTCGCTTTACAAGCCGCTAATAACGAGCCTGCGGTTACAGCAGCAGTACCTTGAATGTCGTCGTTAAAACAGCACACTTCGTTTTGATAGCGACGAAGAATAGGCATGGCAGTTTGCTGAGCAAAGTCTTCAAACTGGATCATGGCATTTGGCCAACGTCGTTTCACGGCTTTCATAAACTTGTCGATGAAAGCATCGTATTCGTCACCGGTAATGCGTTTATGACGAGCACCCATGTACATTGGGTCATTTAATAATTTCTCGTTGTTGGTGCCAACATCGAGCATGACGGGAAGCGTATACGCTGGGCTAATACCACCGCAGGCGGTATACAAAGAGAGCTTACCGATAGGAATACCCATGCCACCAATGCCTTGGTCACCCAAGCCGAGAATCCGTTCGCCATCGGTGACTACGATAACTTTGACGTTGCGTTTTGTGGCGTTACGCAATATATCGTCCATTTGCTCGCGTTCAGCGTAGGAGATAAATAAACCCCGAGAGCTGCGATAAATATCAGAAAATTTCTCGCAGGCGTCACCGACCGTTGGGGTATAAATAATCGGCATCATTTCTTCAAGATGGGACGCTACTAGGCGGTGAAACATAGTTTCATTATTGTCTTGAATAGCGCGCAAATAGATATGCTTATTTAACGGTGTGTCGAAGCTTTGATACTGCATGTAAGCCCGACTCACTTGCTCTTCGATGGTTTCATAACGCGGGGGTAATAACCCGGTTAGATTAAAGGCAATCCGTTCCTCACGAGTAAAAGCACTTCCTTTATTTAATAAAGGGGTCTCTAAAAGCGACGGCCCCGCGTGCGGGATATA
>JAMCRH010000166.1 GCA_023380515.1 Gammaproteobacteria bacterium
CGGTGGTCGCCTACTCATTATGTGATTTCGCCACTGACAATCGACTGCACATAGCTGTTACCGGTAAATGCTTGTCCCATGCGCGTGGCATCAATATTCAATTGAATGGCGGGTTGATGCCCGGCCAGCAGATCACGCTGAAAATTGGATGGGATATGCAAAGCAAACGTATCAACCCCCATATCCATTCGGGCATCAACTTCATGCTGTTCAATCATGACCGGTGGCTTGAAATACGGCGGATAAAAAGCATCCACAATGCGCATTGATAACGGAGATCGATCATCATCAACAATCGCTATCGGTGCATTATTCAACGAATCAATCATCGCTGTGGCAGCGGTATAAACTGACAAACTGAATGCGTAAACAATAAAAATCATCAACACCGGATCACGCCACAGACTACGCAGCTCTTTTATCCCCAAATGCAAAATATTGCTGATGGCCATTTCAGCGTTCCTGCTTTTTCAATAACATGACACCGATAACCAATAACACCGGTGCAGCAATAAACAACGCGATAAATGCCGGTTGTAATTCGGCATAGGACAAGCCTTTGGAAAACACCCCTCGCGAAATCGTCAAAAAATGCGTAGCGGGATAAACCTCGCCAATCCACCTCCCGACACCTTGCATTGAAGACACGGGATCAATCATGCCGGAAAACTGCACTGCCGGAACCAGTGTTAAAAGTGCTGTGCCAAATAACGCTGCGATCTGACTGCGGGTAAATGCTGAAATCAATAAACCCAGTGAGGTTGCACAAAAAACATACAGCAATGCAGCAAATGCCAAGGTGAAAAAGCTGCCGGTAAACGGCACCTGAAATATAAACACTGCGAACAGCACCAGCAGCACAAAATTTAACAT
This sequence comes from Gammaproteobacteria bacterium, assembly GCA_023380515.1. The sequence goes on from JAMCRH010000166.1 coordinate 874, forward strand.
CCCCAAGGCGATATACGGCAGTTGTTTACCCAGTAGAAATTCAAATCGAGTCACTGGCGTAACATACAGATTCACTATCGAACCCAGCTCTTTTTCACGCACTACCGAAAGTGCTGTCAACATCGATAGAATCAGCATCAACAATAATGGAATCATCGCCGGTACGATTGCCACCAGACTTTTTACATCCGGGTTATAACGAAAGCGTGTTTCGATGATGGCTGGTTGAGCGATAACTGCCGAGCCCAGTATTTCTCTTGATTTAGTGGTAAGCCAATGACTGTGCATTCCCTGCACATAACCACGAATATTTTCACCGCGGGTCGGCATTGAACCATCAATCCACGCGCCAATTTCAACTGTTTGTCCACGTGCCAGATCTCTGCCGAAACCATAGGGAATCTCTATTGCCAGACTCAGTTCACCTGATTGCATTCGCCGCTCTATTTCAGCATGACTATACAACTCGGGTTGTTCAATAAAATAACGGGAGCCGGATAGATTTAATCTGTAATCACGGCTGGTAGCTGTTTGATCAGCATCCAACACGGCAAATTTGAGATCTTCAACATCCATATTAATGCCATATCCCACCACAAACATCAGCAGTAAGGTGCCCACCATCGCCAGCGTCAGGCGTATTGGATCCCGCAGTAATTCAAGTGTTTCCCGGCGACTGTAACTATATAAACGCCGCAGATTAAACGCATCGGTAGTGCTAACCGCTTTATTCGATTGGATGGTTGCAGCCATCGAAGGTTTGGTCGTTTCATTAATGCCAGTTTGCGGTTTAGCTTCACGCAGCACTTCTTGCTGCAGATATTCAACAAAGGCATCTTCCAGAGAAGCCGAATGTCTGGCGTTTTTTAAATTTTCCGGAGTATCGGTCACCAGCACCCTGCCCGCATGCATCAATGAAATCCGATCGCAACGCTCTGCTTCATTCATAAAATGTGTGGAGATAAAAATGGTGACGCCATCCTGACGCGCCAAATCCACCAATATCTGCCAGAATGCATCCCGGGCAATAGGATCCACTCCCGACGTCGGTTCATCCAGAATCAGCATTTCCGGTCCGTGAATCATCGCCACTGCAAGGGATAATCGCTGCCTTTGTCCTAAAGGCAAAGCATCCGGCAAACTGTCCAGCACGGCTTCTAGTTCAAAGCGTTTGGCCATTTCCAGGATTCGGCCAGCAATCTGCTGGGTGGGTAATTTAAATAAACGTGCATGCAGATCCAGATTCTGTCTTACCGTAAGTTCACCATACAACGAGAATGACTGGGTCATATAGCCAACTCGCTGGCGAATACTCAGATCATGCGGATCAATTGCTTTGCCAAATAATTTGGCTTGGCCTTCTGTCGTGGCCAACAGGCCGGTCAGCATTTTCATCGTCGTGGTTTTGCCACAACCGTTGGATCCGAGGAAACCAAAAATCTCACCACGAGGTATTTTAAAACTCACTTTATCGACAGCAGTAAAGTGCCCGAACCGCATAGTCAGCTGTTCCGCCTCAATGGCAAATTCATCCTGCGTCGTAGCATTACGTGGTGGAATCACTACGGGTTTATGGCGATCTCGCTGTTCGTCCGGCAATAAGGCAATAAACGCTGATTCCAGTGAGGTGGTGGCTGTCTGCTGAAGAATTTGTTGCGGGGTACCAGTGGCGAGCACTTTTCCCTGATTGATGGCTACCAACCAGTCAAAATCCGCCGCCTCTTCCATATAGGCTGTGGCCACTAACACACTCATGTTCGGGTTTTCACTGCGGATGCGATTAATCAATGTCCAGAATTGACGTCTGGATAACGGATCCACACCAGTTGTCGGTTCATCCAGAATGAGTAAATCTGGATCATGTATCAGCGCACAGCATAAACCGAGCTTTTGTTTCATGCCGCCGGATAACTTTCCAGCTGGTCGATCTGCAAATTCTGTCAATCCGGTGGCATCAAGTAACTGACTGATCCGTTGCTCACGTTCAGCCCGATCCTGGCCAAATAATCGTGCAAAAAAATCCACATTCTCAAATACGGATAAGGTGTGATAAAGGTTTTTACCAAGGCCCTGTGGCATATAGGCAATCTGTGGACATACCGCCTGGCGATGCTGTTTATTTCGCATATCACCGCCAAGTACTTCAACCTCACCCTGTTGAATGGCATGCGCACCGGATATCAACGAAAACAAACTGGATTTACCAACACCATCTGGCCCGATGATGCCAACCATCACGCCGGCAGGAATCGTCAGATTCAGCTCATTTAGCGCTATCGTTTTGCCATAATGAAGACTGACATTTTTCAGCACTGCCACTGATTGCTGGCTGCTTAATTCCGTCAACGGTTTGGCAGACATTAAGGGATCCTCACTGCCAGATGTTCTGGCCACTCTCCTTGTGAGTCTTCAAGAATAAAAGCCATGCCCGGTAACCCGGTTTTTACTCTGAGAATATTCGCATCCAGCAAGTCTTTCGGGATTTGCGCGCGCACCCGGAACATCAGTTTTTCCCGTTCACTGGCGGTTTCAACTGTCTTCGGAGTGAACTGTGCAACATCGGCAACGAATGATACGTTGGCTGGAAAAACATAGTTGGGTGCCGCATCCAGAATGATTCTGACCTCGGTGCCTAATGCCAAACGACCCGCCCGGTTCGTAGGTAAGAAAAAGGTCATATAGACATCACGCAGATCCACCAAATTCAGAACCCGGCCACCCGCAGCTATGACTTCGCCCGGTTGAGCAATTCGATATTGAACTCTGCCATCACGTACAGCTTTGAGCTCACTATCCGTAATATCAGCCTGAATACGATCAATGCTCGCCTGCGACCCTAACAAAGCCGATTCAGCTCCCGCCATTTGTGCCCTGGCTGTCACAATAGCCGCATCTGCAGCGGCAACTTGTGCTTTTGATGCACTGACAGCCGCAATAGCACTTTGTTGTCTGGCAAAATCATCATCCGATTCCTGTTGTGAAGTTGCGCCGCGCCCTGCCAAAGAAGATGATCGTTCATACCGTTTACGGGCAACATTCAGTTCAGCTTCACGTTGAGCCACCAGTGCTAAAGCAGCTTGTCTCTCTGCTTCACGTTGCACTAATTGACTATTGGCTATGGCAACAGAACTCTCCGCTTGATGAAATAAGGCCTGCGCTTCTCGTAATTGAGCCATCAGGTTTTCCGTATCCATTCTGGCGACTACTTGGCCTGCGGTTACAAACTCGCCTTCATCAACCAAAATATCCTCAATACGTCCTGCGGTTTTGCTAGCCACATCAATTTCCGTGGCTTCTATACGGCCATTTCCATAAACCAAACCTGCATAGGGATCGGGAGCGAGAAACAAACGCCATAATAAGAATGCTGACAGAGCAACGAATGCCAAGAAAATTGTGGCACGCAACAAGTGAGTATTTCGGGAGGTTGTCATCCGTAGCGTCCTTTATAAAATCAAACTAGTTTGAACAGCGATACTAATGATTAACAGTCAGAGTTATTGGTGTATAGATGCGGTTTTGTCATCTTACGGTGGTATGCAGGCAGTGTGTGGAAAGATTGAACCGTAATGACCATTTATTCCACGCATCAATATTTTTCTATCAATGCGTGCAGTGTACGCCAAAAATGTTTGAGGATATTTTGGTTGATGAAGGCGAGTTTGTAACCGCAGGCCAAGTAGTCGCCAGAATGGATACGGAAAACCTGA
>JAMCRH010000167.1 GCA_023380515.1 Gammaproteobacteria bacterium
GGTTCATTGAGTTGGAAGAAAAGGCTGTTGCTAAAAGTCAGCCGCTACAATGGGAAGGACGTTTCTTTGTCGAAGGCGAAGAAAAATATGTGGTGATTCACTCGCGCCGGTCGACTCTAAAATCTCTTTCACATTGCTAACAAAATTCGCTTCGCGTAATTGTTTGACACTGACGTTCACCGCCATAGTCCACGACTTTTTCACTGGATCTTTCTGCCACTCAACCAGTTGTTGGCACGCAGAACGCAACACCCAGCGGCCGAGAATTAATATGTCCGCGCTTTGTTCTGCAATGGCAATAAAATCGACGGGGCTAATCATGCCGCGAATCGGATGTACCCACCGGGTTAATGCCTCAACACCTACGACCTCACCCTTGACGTTTACCTTCGGCTGATAATGAAGCTCCAATTCTTCAGCTAAGACCGCGCGGTGTAACTCGCGTTGCAATTCAAGGCGAGCTTGTAAACGTTGCTCCATTTCCGTATCAAAGAATACAACTAGGTTGCGGCCTTGGCTCTTCGCTTCATACATGGCTTGATCAGCTTGCTGGAGCACTTGCTCCACCGATTGCGTATCAGCAGACAAAGTCGCCACGCCAATGCTGACCGTCATTTGGTATTGGTCATGGTGCAATTGCAACGGCTCGACAAACGCGCTTTGAATGCGGTCAACGATGCGATTGGCCAACACTAACGCGTCCTTTTGCGTTGTGCCTGCGTTAGCGACAAGGAGAACAAACTCATCAGCAAGAATTCGTGCTGCTATACCAAGCTCACCAACCGCATGCGCTAAACGCTCACCGGCTAGATAAAGCGCATAGTCGCCTTCAATTTGGCCAACACTGTCATTCAGTAATTTAAAATTATCGAGATCAACCGATAAAACGATACCGATGCTGTTGCTTTTTCGAGCTTGAGTAATTGCTTCATAGACACGTTGGTGAAGAAAAGTACGATTCGGCAATGACGTCACTGTATCCAGATTTGTCAATTCATCCAGTTGCCGCGCTGCACGCCGCTGCTCGGTCACATCGACCATCACCCCATGCCAAAGAATACCGCTCTCTTCGGTACTACCGGGGCGCGAGTGAATCACCACATATTTTTCTTCGCCTTCGACAAAGAAACGTCCTTCCCATTGTAGCGGCTGACTTTTAGCAACAGCCTTTTCTTCCAACTCAATGAATCGATTTAAGTCATCGGGGTGCATCATACCGACAACTTTTTCCATGGCTTGCGTCACCGGTAAGTTGGCTGGCAAGGCAAAAATTCCGCGCGCACGCTCACTCAGAAACACAAACTGACGGGGCCCAGCATAGGTAATCAAAACTTGATACACGCCGGCCGGCATCATGGCAGTTAACTGCGAATAGCGCGTCAAGGAGTTCATCAATGCCTTTTGCCGAGTTTCAATTTCTTGTTCCGAGGTGTTGATAATGCGCTGCGCATTGCGAAATGCATAAAACAAGGCAACGACACAAAATAACAGGAGCAGGGTTGGCAGTATCATGCTGCTAAGCCATGCCTGAATAACCGCACGTTTGGAACGCAGAACCACAATCGTCTGCGCATACGGGTTGGGTTTACCAATATATGCAGAATAACTCATTAATCCATCATGATTTGGTGACGGTCGTAAATAACTATAAAGCCCTGTCGGCAAGGACAGCAAGGCGTTGAGCCCTGCTGACACCGGCTGCGTGTAAATCGTTTGCGGGTTATTGAATTCGCTGTCTATCGGATAAAGATAGGTGAGATAGCCATCGGGTCGCACCAAAGCAATTTGTGTATCAGCGGGTAAACCGTCGCGCGTTGCTAGCGCGAAACCCTCATCAATACGATAAGCAACGGAGACAGCACCAAGTAATTGCCCGCTTGCACTAAACACCGGCTGGCGCAATGGAATAACCCAGCGTTGCAATGGTTCGAAAAAATACGGGCGGCCGATTTGAAAATGAGGATCGCTCATCATGGCCAAATAATCACTTAGAATTCGATTATCATCCGGCAGCGTATAGTCCTCTTGAGCGATCTCAAAATCGGCGGCTAAAAACTGGCCTCGCTGGTCAATAAAGGCAATGCCTTCGACATTCAATTGATATTGGGTCGACTGTCGCAGTCGTTCTGTGGTTAAGGCGATGAAGTTTTCGTCCGGAAGTGCTGCGATATCTTCCCCGAGCGTTTGCAAAAATCGCTCAACGGTACTGAGTTGCGAGATGACGGTTTGCGCTTGCAACTCCGACAAGTGGGCAAGTTCACGCTCGTGCTGATTGGTTGTGCGCAGCCATAATGCAATCGCAGTAATAATAAATACCGCCACAATTAACCAGCTCACCGACAAAATAACGGCTCGCAGAGAGCGCGTACCAAAAGCCGACTGATTCGGCAGAATTGCCGAAGTATCCTTCGTGCTGACGGGAGAACGCGGCTGCTTTTGGCCTGTAGTCACAAATTTGAGCCTAACCTTAGAATAAGTGAGTATTTACTTTAATCCTATTTCAAAGGAGCCGCAATGAACATTCGTTTTCTCGCGTGCTCTTGAACGCTGACTTTGTCCAGTCTGTCGTTCCCAGCAATCTACCCCTTTAGAAATAGTGCAACCAGAAAATTCTAAGTAGATAACCAGTTTCCCGGAAAAAATTGAGCTAGATCAGCACTTTTATGCCATGATCACTTACAGTTCAGTTTCGTTACGTGAACTCGCCCTTTTTACGAAGAAAAATAATCGCCTATGTTGCTGCTTATCCTACTTCTGCCCCTGCTGTTTTTGCCGGGTCCACTTTTGCTGCGCCATGCACCACGCTGGGCTGTTGGGCTTGCGAGTTTACCGCCGCTTATTGCTTTTATTCTCCTGCTCCAGTTGTTGCCCACTGTCATGCAAGGGCAAGTGCTGCTCTATCAATTTGACTGGATTTCTGAACTTGGGCTTGCTGTCGCGTTAAGACTCGATGCACTGTCCGCTCTATTTGCGTTATTGATTACCGGCATCGGCGTCACTGTGATGTACTACGCCCATCATTACTTCGCTGGCAAACCTGAAGCCGCGCGTTTTTACACCCTCATTCTTGCGTTTATGGCCGCTATGCTTGGCATCGTGCTCGCCGAAAACTTGATATTCATGCTCATTTTTTGGGAACTAACCAGCCTTATTTCCTTTTTGCTCATTGGCTTTTATGGCAATAAACAAATTTCTCGGCGCGGCGCACGACTGTCATTATTCATCACTGGAGGTGGTGGTTTAGCGCTATTGGGCGGGATTATTTTAATCGGCCAAGTGGTCGGTAGCTATCAACTCACTGACATTTTAGCCGCCCGGGAGCTGATCCAAGCTGACTCGCGGTTCCCTTGGATTCTCGGTCTTATCTTACTCGGTGCCTTCACTAAATCGGCGCAGTTCCCGTTTCACTTATGGCTACCACATGCCATGTCAGCACCCACCCCCGTTTCGGCTTATCTCCATTCGGCCACCATGGTGAAAGCTGGGATTTTCCTACTGATTCGTTTATTCCCTATTTTCAGCGGTCACGAAGCATGGTTCTACTGGGTCGCCGGTATTGGCGTTGTGACCTTATTAGTCGGCTCGTTTGTTGCGATTTTCATGCACGACATCAAGGGATTGTTGGCCTACTCGACCATCAGTCACTTAGGTTTGATTACTCTGCTGATTGGTTTTGGTACCCACGGTGCGTTAACCGTCGCACTCTTCCACTTAGTCAATCATGCATTATTTAAAGCACCATTGTTCATGATGGCGGGCGTGGTCGATAAAGCTGCAGGTACACGAGATTTAAGGCAAGTAAATGGCATGGCGAAACACTTCCCCATTTTAATGCTGCTCAGCTTCATTCCTACCGCTGCAATGGCCGGTTTACCCTACTTGAACGGCTATTTCAGCAAGAAACTATTCATTGTTGAAAGCATGAATGGCGCGCATACCGGTATGATTGCCACCCTCATTCCAATTTTAGCCATTCTTGGTG
>JAMCRH010000168.1 GCA_023380515.1 Gammaproteobacteria bacterium
ATTGAGCAAGCTCAATCGCCATACTGGTATTATTAACGAACTGTACGTTTTCATTATTAATCTTGCTTGCATATGTGCGATTCCAGCGATCCCAGTCTTTATTGGTATTCACCGCAACAAATTTATACTCATTGAGATTATCTTTCGTTGGCTCTGGCACCGAAGCAGGGCGGATCAATACGAGGCGAGGTTCGGTCAAACGCCAGTTTACTACGGCCTTCTGAGCCGGCGCACTGAACGTCAGCAACGCGTCTAGCTCGCCATGAAGGATTTCATGGGTGAGTGGGCCTTCATTCTGGCGACTTAGGTATTCTGGCACTTGCACGCATTGCAGCTCAAGGTGCGGATAAAGTTGATTAAACTCTGTCAAAAGTGGGCCTAGCCACCAGCGCAGTAATTCGCTACTAATCCCTAAAGTAATCGTACGACGTGCTTGGTCACCATTTTTCATCGTGCGCTTAACTAACCGCTCAATTTGGCGAAATACACGCGATAAATCGGGTGCTAGCGCGTCACCAGCAGGGGTTAACGCATGAACCCGGTTATCGCGTTGCACAAGACGCACACCGAGCTGCTCTTCGAGGGTTGTCATTTGTCGACTTATCGCCGACTGGGTAACGCCGAGCTCTGCTGCCGCTGCTTTAAAACTGCCTAATCGAGCAACACTTTCAAAAACACGGAGTGCATTCAAGGACGGGAGCGTGTTTGGATTCATAATTATTACACCGTATTGAGTTTAAATCATGTTAGTGGAAACTCGAATAAGAAGCAAATAAGTTATTCACACTGATTAAATTAATCTTTAGAATGGGTAAACCTCCAAATAATCAGTGACATTGATCTATGTTCGACGAGCTTTTCTCAAACCGTTACGCAGCAGAATTTATTGCTATGGCAATCGCTCACGCATTTGCCGTTGCTAGCCCCGGACCAGACTTTGCAGTCGTCAGTCGCTACAGTATTCGCCATGGTACTCGTGTGGCCGTCTGGGTCAGTTTAGGGATTGGTTTAGGCATTTTGATTCACGTCACCTATTCGATTCTTGGTTTAGCGCTCGTGATCAATCAAACCCCTTGGCTATATCAACTACTTATGCTCGTGGCGGCAAGTTATTTCTTTTGGTTAGGCTGGCAAGCAATGCGGTCACAGCCGCCAGTTGAATCGTCAAACTCGACGAGCCGCATGGAAGTGACCGGATTCGAGGCCGACGTATCGGCTCGCCGCGCTGTCGCTATTGGCTTTCTAACCAATGGCTTGAACGTGAAAGCGACGATGTTCTTCTTAGCGTTGTTCACGTCAATTATTTCGACCAGTACGCCAGTCACAGTAAAAGCGGGTTTCGGAATTTACTTAGCGGTGGCAACATTTGCTTGGTTCGCGACCTTGAGCTATTTACTTGGTCGCAGCAAAGTAAGGCAGGCATTGTTGAGTAAAGGCTATTGGTTTGACCGAATTATGGGCGCCATTTTATGGTTATTAGCATTCAATCTTGTTTGGATGTGGCTGCAGGGCCTTTGATTAGGCTATAATCCGCGGTTCTGAATTATATTTTTTGTCGTAATGAGTCATAGGCGATTGCATGCAGCTGTTTGTTAAAGATTTAACCGTTATTGATTTTTCCTATCTCTGCCCAGAGCGTGGCGTGGTGGGGGAAAGCTGGATCGTCGACATCCTCTTAGATGGTTCATTAAATGACCAGTCGATGGTGCTTGATTTTGGTCGGGTTAAAAAGCAGATCAAGGCAATTATTGACCAGTCGGTTGATCACAAGTTACTCGTACCGAGCGATCACCCATTCACTGTAGTGACCAAACATAGCAATGAAACTCATTACTGGGTCGACTTTCTGCGTCCACAGAATTCAATTCATTTGTTTTGTCCAGCTGATGCTTATGCGTTTATCGACGCGACTGAAATTGATATGGCAGCGACGATTGCGTACTTGCATGCTGTCATCAAAAAAGAGTTACCGACGAATGTCAAAGGGTTAGAACTTAGTCTTCGAGCCGAAGAAATTCCAAGTTTTTACTATCACTACACTCACGGTTTGAAAAAGCATGATGGTAACTGTCAGCGGATTGCTCATGGCCACCGGTCTGCAATCCAAGTCTTTCTAGATGGTATGCGCAGTCCTGCATGGGAACAGCGTTGGTCGCGCCGCTGGGAGGATATTTACATTGGCACTGCGGAAGATGTTGTTGATAAACAGCACATGGAACTGAGTGCCGCTGGTCAAGACTTAATTGGTGACCAACACGTATGTTATTCCTATCTAGCCGAGCAGGGCGTGTTTGAGTTAGCGTTACCACTTGCGGAAAATGAAGTGATGACAGCGGACTCAACCGTTGAATGTATTGCTGAATACATTGCAAAGGAAATTAAAACCCAAGAACCAATGCACGAAATAAAAGTCATAGCGTTCGAAGGAGTCGGCAAAGGAGCCATCGGTTATGCGTAAAATTGGTTTATGGTTGATTACAGTCGTTGCGGTGTATGTGGTAACAAATGGGCATGTTCAGGCGGCAGAGCCTGAACTCCGTGGTCAGTTTGTGCAAGGCGGAATGGTCGTTGGTCAAACCGATGCAGGTAATCAAGTCACAATAAATGGTCAACCATTGAAGGTTAGTGCAGATGGTCTTTTTGTATTTGGGATTGGCCGTGATGACGTCGAGCCGATTGTTCTTGCTGTCGCGACGAAAGCGGGAAAACGTTGGCGACAAACGTTCACGATTGGCACACGCAAGTTTGATATACAACGCGTCGATGGCTTGCCGCAGCAAACTGTGACGCCTGATCCGGATACTCAAGCCCGAATTGCCGAAGATAATCGTAAGATTGGTGCCGCGCGCAGTCAGGTGAGTGCGCGAACAGACTTTAATACCGATTGGATTTGGCCGGCAGAGGGACGCATTACTGGGGTTTATGGCAGCCAACGCATTCTCAATGGTGAGCCACGTGCGCCACATTGGGGGTTAGACATTGCCAACGTAACTGGCACCCCTGTTTACGCACCAGCGGCGGGCGTGGTGCGCTTAGCCGAGCCTGACTTAGTGCTCTCGGGTGGAACAATTATTGTCGATCACGGCCATGATATCTTCTCAAGCTTCTTACATTTGCATGCAATTCACGTCAACGTTGGTGATGAAATTCAGCCCGGTGACCTGATTGGGGAAATCGGTGCCACTGGTCGAGCGACTGGGCCTCACTTAGATTGGCGAATGAATTGGGGTAGTGTACGTATTGACCCAGAGCTGCTGTTACCGCCGCGTCAATAGACGCGGCAACTCATTCAACTCATTCAACAACAAACACAATCACTGCATTAATCGAGTCGCAACCATCCTTTGGCGAGCTCACGATTTTGCAAGGTGAGCATATAGCCATCAGCAGGCGGTGCCTGCCATGTCATTTCTAACTCACGCAGACGATCTTGGCTAAACACATGAAGCCCAATCGACTGACCCGGCTGGGCGCGTTGCATAGCGCGCTGAACATTGGCCTTCGTTGCTTCTAAGCCTCCGATAGCCACGAGTCTGTCGCGAGCACTTAAGCCCGCTTGTGCGGCGGCGCTATTCTCGAATACTCGCGCAATTTCAAAGGTTCCGTTTTTATCCGCCAAAACAGCACCAAAGCTGACGGGTAGTCGCGGTACACTGCGGTAATCTGGCTGCATGGTAAGCGGATCGCTTGTTGCTGGTTCCACTTGAATTCCGAAAGCAGAAAACCATTCGGCTAACGCGGGCGGTTGTTTTGCGTATAACCATTGCTTCAGTGTTGCAGCAAATTCGTCATTACTAAACTTTGCGAAGCCTGCGATGAGATCATTGGGACTTGTGCCCGTTGTGAGATGCTGGTGATACAGGTGATTCATCACATCGGCTAAACTTGCGCGATTTGCACTGATTGTGCGGATCGCTAAATCAGCCAACATCGCGATGACTGCGCCTTTCGTGTAATAGCTCACAATCGCATTCTGGCTGTTTTCGTTCTGCTGGTAGAATGTGGTCCAGGTTGTTTGGCTGGACTCAATTAACGACTGCCGCAGAGGGCCTTCACCGCGCAGTGCACGCGTCAACGTTTCGCTTGCACGTTTAAGAAATTGTTCTGGCGACATGACACCCGCCTGATGAACAAAGTAGTCATCTAGGTAAGAGGTCACGCCTTCGTAAAACCAGAGCTGTTCAGTATATTGCTCGGCTTGCAGGTTATAGGGATGAAACCGCCGCGGACGCAATTGTTTCACATTCCAGCTGTGGAAGTACTCGTGACTGCAGAGACTCAAAAACGTCAAATAATCATTGGGGTCAGCGCCTTTTCGTTATGAA
>JAMCRH010000169.1 GCA_023380515.1 Gammaproteobacteria bacterium
CTTTAAACTACCGGAACGCCGCGAGGATAGATGTTATCCGAGGTGGGTGAAGCCGAAAACAAGGAAATACCCCCTTAAAAGAAAAAATGCCAGTCAGCTTAACTGACTGGCATTACACCTTCGGGTGGCTTTATTGTTTCTAGTTCCCCAGCCACCGTGTTCGGGTGACAAAACCAAGACCGAATGCGTTTGGTCCTGAGTCGTAGTTAAGGTGGACACCAAATTTCTCACCGATGAAAGCGATCCCTAAATTTCCGTTCAGTCGATGGCGCGACTGTGTTTCGTAATTAAAAAATGTTTGGCGCTGGTATGAATAGCCCGGGCCACCAAACACGTAAACATGCTCAGCCACTTGATAAGTTAGCCCAGCACTCACCACAGTTACCGAATGCCGATTGACGTCAGATGAGCTAAATAATTCAGCTTCTGGAATTCCCACATTCAAGTAATAGCCGGTTTCTTGCGTAAATGCGTTAGGTTGGGCGACCCACAGGGGTAAATAAGCGCCGCGTTGGCTGGATTGCTCACTGAAGCTCGGTGCGCTGGCGAAGCCTAAGGTAATTAACATGTCATCTTGTTGGGCGCTTACGTTCGGGACTAGAGAAAATCCGAATAATACAACGATAAATAAGTGAAGCTTGTATCGAGAGGTCATAAGAGAAGTTGTCCTTGTAATAAAACGTCCAGTTCTCTGCATGATTCCATACTCGCCAATCAAGCTCTAGGCTTGCTGACATTTTTTGACAAGCTCGCTCGAATCAAGAATCACAAAAAAGGCCTACAGCTAACGTCAGTTGTTAATTTTTAACGAAAAATACCGAAAAAGATTGACAAAGTTTTTTTTCACCTCTATATCGTCACCTGAGCACGGCAGTTAGCTGCCTAATAGGAAAGTTGTCTGAATGGTGGAAATGATATGGCGACTGTAACCCGTGATACCCTACTTCGGAAGCCGTTTAATGACTTCCGTAATTATCCGTATGGATTTTCGCGCTCTGGCGATTTCTCAATTCGCGAGAGTGATGCACTTCTTCACTATGGCTGCTTGATTACGGCCATGCTCAATGGTGAGTTCAAGCCAGAAACGGCTGAAGACAAATCACTGTTGGCGGTGGCTAAGGGCGAAAAAACAGCAGAAACTGCGGTTGAAAAAGCGTGGGCGAAATATCAAGCACGCATTAATCGGCCAAAAGTTGGCAGTATGTATGGGCGTTCGAAGGTTGTTGATGACGACAGCGACTTTGACTCCAGTACTGCCGATGATGACTTAGTCGTCGAAGATTAAAACAATGGCTCCCTTGGGAGCCATTGTTGTTTCTGCAGCTTATTCCTGTTCGCGGCGAATCGCGCGATGGGCGATATCAGTGCGGAAGTAGGCGTCTTGCCACTGTATGGCGGCAACTAGCTCATAGGCATTCTTCTGCGCCTCTGTGACGGTGTCGCCAAGTGCAGTGCAGCACAACACACGACCACCTGCGGTGACGATTTGGTCATTTGCGATGGCTGTACCAGCATGGAATGTTTTACTGGTTGCGGTTGCCGCCGGAATACCCGTAATTACATCGCCTTTGTTGTAACTATCCGGGTAACCACCGGCCGCCATTACCACGCCGACAGCAGCGCGCGGGTCAAACTCGATGGGTGTTGCACCTAAACGACCAGCCAACGCGTCTAAGCACAGTTCGACTAAGTCAGATTGTAAGCGCAACATAATTGGCTGTGTTTCTGGGTCACCAAACCGGCAGTTGTACTCGAGTACTTTGGCAGTGCCGTCAGGGGCGATCATTAATCCCGCATACAGAAAGCCGACATAGGTATTGCCTTCGGCTTTCATCCCTTCAACGGTTGGCTTCATGACATGCTCCATCACCCAGGCATCGACTTCTGGCGTCACTACCGGAGCGGGTGAATAGGCACCCATACCGCCCGTGTTTGGCCCCTTGTCGCCATTATCGCGAGCTTTATGATCTTGGCTCGAGGCAAACGGTAGAATGGTGTCACCGTCGACCATGGCAATAAAACTCGCTTCTTCACCGACTAAGAACTCTTCGATCACGACACGACTGCCGGCGTCGCCGAACTTGTTACCAGCCAACATGTCGTCAATGGCAGCGTCGGCTTGTTCGAGTGTTTCCGCAATAATTACGCCTTTACCGGCTGCAAGGCCATCGGCTTTAATGACGATCGGCAATTGCTGAGCGCGCACATAGGCTTTCGCAGGGGCGATTTCGGTGAAGTTTTCGTAGGCGGCTGTTGGAATGTTGTGACGTGCGAGAAAGTCTTTACAGAACGCTTTCGAGCCTTCAAGTTGAGCCGCTTGTTGGGTCGGCCCAAAAATCGCTAAACCATGGCTTTGGAATAAATTGACCACACCTTTCACTAGCGGTGCTTCTGGACCGACGATGGTTAAGTCAATGTGCTCTTTCTGTGCGAACGCCAATAAACCGTCGATGTCTTCGGCGCTAATAGCGACATTGGTCATGCCAGACTCGACCGCGGTTCCGGCATTGCCCGGGGCTACATAAACATGCTCAACCCGTAAAGATTGAGCAGCTTTCCAAGCTAATGCGTGCTCACGACCACCGCCACCAATAATTAATACTTTCATTCTGATGCTCCTAAATTCGTGTCAGGGCAATTAGTGACGGAAATGGCGCATGCCAGTGAATACCATGGCAATACCATGTTCATTAGCTGCCGCAATAACTTCGTCGTCACGCATTGAACCGCCTGGCTGAATAATGGCTTTCACGCCCGCTTCGGCGGCGGCATCGATGCCATCACGGAACGGGAAGAAGGCGTCTGACGCCATCACTGAGCCAGCAATCGTGAGGCCTTCGTCTTGGGCTTTCAAAATAGCGACTTTGGCGCTATAAACACGACTCATTTGCCCAGCACCGACACCGACGGTCATCCCGTCTTTAGCGTAAACAATGGCGTTCGACTTCACATACTGCGCTACTTTCCATGCGAACATCAAGTCTTCAAGTTGTTTTGCGTCGGGTTTGATGTCGGTCACAATTTTCAATTCAGACTCGGTGACAATACCGTGATCAATGTCTTGTACCAGTAAGCCACCTTGCACGCGTTTGAAGTCAAACTGCGCACGCCGTTCACCAAATGCATCAGTGACTAAAAGGCGTACGTTCTTCTTCGCGGCGACAATCGACTGTGCTTTTTTGCTGCAACCTGGGGCAATGATTACTTCAACGAACTGTTGGTTAATAATCGCATGGGCCGTCGCTTCATCGAGTGGGCGGTTAAAGGCAATGATGCCACCGAACGCAGAGGTTGGATCGGTTTTAAAGGCACGCTCATAGGCTTCTTGAATGGTTGCACCGACGGCTACACCGCATGGATTGGCATGCTTCACAATCACACAAGCCGGCGCCTCGAAGGTTTTCACACACTCAAGCGCAGCGTCAGTGTCGGCAATATTGTTAAATGACAGCTCTTTGCCTTGCAGCTGCTGTGAACTTGAAACCGATGCTTCGCTGTGGCTTGGGTCAACATAAAAAGCGGCTTGTTGATGGCTGTTTTCACCATAGCGCAGGTCTTGCTTCTTGTGTAGCTGGAAGTTAAGCGTGCGCGGGAATCGCTCCGGTTGCTCTGGATTCAAGCGTTGGCCGAAGTAATTGGCGATCATGCCGTCATAGGCAGCGGTATGCTCAAAGGCAGCAATGGCGAGGTCGAAACGGGTTGCATCGGTTACGCCATCGAGCTCAGCAAGCTCACCAACGACGCGATCATAGTCATGGGCGTTGACAATAATGGTGACGTCACGGTGATTCTTGGCCGCAGCGCGCACCATGGTTGGGCCGCCAATGTCGATATTTTCGATCGCATCTTCGAGGCTGCATCCTGGCTTCTTCACTGTTTCCGCAAATGGGTAAAGGTTTACCGCAACCAAATCGATGGGGGCGATATTTTGCTCTTCCATAACTGCTTGGTCGACGTCACGACGTCCAAGGATACCGCCATGAATTTTGGGGTGTAAGGTTTTCACGCGTCCGCCCATGATTTCCGGCTGGCCAGTATGACTGGCGACTTCAATCACTGGAATGCCGGCTTCTTCTAGTAGCTTGGCGGTGCCACCAGTAGAAAGAATTTCAACAGAACGCTGATGCAACGCGGTGGCAAATTCAACAATACCGGTTTTATCAGAAACACTTAACAACGCACGACGAATAGGGCGGATCTGGCTCATGGTCAGTTCTCGTAGTTAGCTTGTATGGAAGAGGGTGGCCTGTTGCATTAACAGGACTTGTGCGGGTGCATATTATACGTAAAACGGCTCAGGAAGGCGAACTTCTGAGCCGTTTTCTTTTTCATCAATTTGCGCAAGACAATTATTGTGCGTTACGCATTCTTGCAATTATCCGATCTGCGGGGTTGTAGCCTGGCAATACACCACCGGTTGACATAACAATAAACGGGGTACCACTAATGCCTATTTCTTGTCCAAGATTAAATCCGTTAGCAACTTGTTCACGACAGGCTGATGTCACTTCCACGTCCTCGAATGCTGCAACATTCGTTCTGGTTTTAAAGGCATGCATGGCGGCTGCCTTGTCATCGGCACACATCACTTTTGTTAGCTGTTCATAGTCGCGACCACCGCTCATTAATCCCGAACGAGGGTAAGGTACATAGACAACCTCGACACCTGCCGCAGCGTATGTTTCTGCTTCATCATGAAAGCGCTGGCAGTATGGGCAGGTAGGGTCGGTAAACACCCAAACGGTGCCGAGCGCGTCCACGTTTGCATTAGCTGGGAAGGTAACCAGATTGCTGGCAGCCATTTGTGGCAGCTTTTCTAATGCGACTCTTTCCATGTTTTGATTGCGTCGTTCAGCCGACAAGTTCGTTAAACTATTTAACGCAAACACGTCACCGACAATGGCGTACTGGCCGCTGGCATCAACCACCATGGTTTGGCCGCCAAGAATGATTTCATAGGCGCCCGGTAAGCCATAATCACTCAACTCTTTAATCACACTAATAGGTGCATTGGCTAACTGAGGGTTACTACTGCGAATGCGCTCAATCAGCTCGGCGTCATGCACGGCTGCGGGGGACGCTGGCATTGCGGCATCAGGGTTGTCAGAACAACCGGTTAATAAGAGTGCACCAACGAGGGCAGACAGAGACAATCGTGTTTTTACTTTCATGCGGTTTCCAACTTCACGGCTGAACGACTTGAATGGAGATTCAATGTATCTGAATGACAGCAAAATCGCAAAATAGTTACGAAAAGGAGCGAGAGATAGGCAAAAAAAAGCGCTACCGAAGTAACGCTTTTAGGGGAAACTTAGTTCATGCCGTACTTTTTCAATTTCTTGCGTAAAGTACCACGGTTGATACCGAGCATTGTTGCAGCGCGGGTTTGGTTACCGCGAGTGAAGGTCATCACTTCTTCTAACAATGGGGCTTCAACTTCAGACAGCACTAGTTCGTATAAGTCGTCTGGATCCTGACCGTCAAGTTGCTTCAGGAAGTTGTTCAGCGCCTGCTTTACCGAATTGCGCAATGGCTTCGGGTTAGAGTTTTGGCCAATGGTAGTCAAAGGCGTGGATACTGCGTCACGATTTCCGTTTTGGTCAAACATAATAGCGCTCTTATCTCTCGTCTAAGTTAACAAAATAGTTTTCTAAGGCTGCCAACTGCTCGTTTGGTGTTTCAAGCGTATTAAAATAACGCTTAAACTCCGCACTGCCGTCGACGTCCTGCAGGTTACCCTGCAAATACCAACCGATGTGCTTGCGTGCAATCCGAGGACCACGGGCACCATAAAACTTATGCAATTCGTGCAAATGTTCGCGCATCACCTGAATAATCTCATTTCCCGTTGGCGGTGCTAATTCTTCACCGGTTTTCAAGTAATGGACTATCTCACGAAAAATCCATGGATTTCCCTGTGCGCCACGACCAATCATGATGGCGTCGGCGCCGGTATAGGCTAACACTTGCTCGGCTTGTTGCGGGGTCGTGACATCACCGTTGGCAACAACAGGGATTTGAATCGCCTGCTTGATTGCCTTGATGGTGTCGTACTCCGCGTGACCGTTATACATACAAGCACGAGTTCGGCCATGTACCGCTAATGCTTGAATGCCCGCGTCTTCTGCAATTCGGGCTATTTCAACACCATTTCGGTGTTCGGGTGCCCAGCCGGTGCGAATTTTCAATGTGACCGGTACATCGACCGCAGCGACCACACTGTGCAGAATCCGCTTAACGAGTTCAGGCTCTTGCATCAGCGCCGAACCCGCCAGTTTTTTATTCACCTTCTTTGCTGGACAACCCATGTTGATATCGATGATTTGAGCGCCTTCAGCCACATTGTGCTGAGCCGCCAAGGCCATCAATTCTGGATCCGACCCTGCAATTTGTACCGAACGAATTCCTGGTTCGTCGCCATGAACCATACGTGCTTTTGATTTGTCAGTTTGCCAAACTAGCGGGTTACTCGAGAGCATCTCGGAAACTGCTAGACCGGCACCTAACTCAACGCATAAGCGACGAAATGGCAGGTCGGTTACACCGGCCATTGGCGCAAGAATTACATTGTTTTCTAATTGATAAGGACCTATCCGCATCGGTTAATTTCTGTTCAGCGAAAGGGGAAAGAATTTTAGGGAATTTAGCGGCGAAAGAAAAGGCGATAAAGTGACCAAAATTGAATAAAATTGCATTTTTTGCTCTTGACTTTATCGCCGCTCATCGCCTAACGCTGGTGATTTGTTAAACAGGTGTTGTATCTACACCTGTTCGCTCCCCGCTTAGGGCTTGACACTAGGCCTCAGCTCGGACTCGCTGTCCATGCAAGAATGTCCACTCGTCTTCGTAACGTACTGGTGCAAACTCGACGACTGGGCGATAGGCCTCTTGCACATCCTCGGCTTGGCGGCGCAGAATCCCTGACATGCCAATGAAGCCTTCAGGTTTAAGGTATTGCAGCATGACAGGTGCAAGCTCTTGCAGTGGGCCGGCAAGAATATTCGCAATGACGATATCCGCTTGCACGGCAGGTGTTTGCTCTGGCAAGTACACGTCAAAACGGTCGGCAACGCCATTCAGTTCGGCATTTTCGCGCGTGGACAACAGCGCCTGTTGATCAATGTCGGTACCGATACACTTTGCAGCACCAAGCTTCAATGCAGCGATGCCCAACACACCAGACCCACAGCCAAAATCAACCACGGTTTTTCCTTGCAGATCTTGCTCGGCTAACCAACGTAAACACATGGCGGTTGTTGGGTGAGTTCCGGTACCGAATGCCATGCCTGGGTCCAATAAAATATTGGCAGCATCGGCAACGGGTGGTTGATGCCAAGAAGGTACAACCCATAAGCCGTTACCGAAATCGATTGGCTTAAAGTTGTCCATCCATTCGCGTTCCCAATCTTTGTCTTCAAGTTGGTCGGTTTTGTACTGCAATGGCTTTTGGAGAAAGCTCACTTTCTTTAAATTGGTAATCACTGGCGTCATGTTGGTTTCAGCAGGAAATAAGCCAGTGACCAACGTTTGTTCCCACAATGGCACTTCGCCCGGCGCTGGCTCGAAAATCGGTGCGTCTTTGGCGTCACGGTAAGTGACCGCTTGTGCACCATTGGCCATCAGAATGTCGCCAAGTTGACGACCATAGTCTTGTTTTGTGGTTAATGTAAGTTGCAACCAAGCCATGGGTTCTTCCAATTCAATTAACGTGGCTGCGCATGAAAGCCACTGATTAAAACCGAGACAAAAACAAAGAAGCCCAGGGTGACCTGAGCTTCTTATTAATATGATGCTAAGTTTACCACAAGCGGATTAGCTCATGCCTAGCTTTTTCTCCAAGTAGTGGATGTTCGTTCCACCATGTTGGAAGTTCTCGTCGGCCATAATGTCTTTCTGCAACGGAACGTTCGTCTTAATCCCTTCAACGATAAGCTCGTTCAGGGCATGACGCATGCGTGCGATAGCAACATCACGGTTTTCACCGTAAGTAATGAGCTTACCGATCATCGAGTCATAGTTTGGTGGCACACGGTACTCGGTATAAATGTGTGAGTCCCAACGAACACCCATACCACCCGGTGGATGGAAGCGCGAGATTAACCCCGGTGATGGCATAAAGGTTTTCGGATCTTCTGCGTTAATCCGGCACTCAATGGCGTGCCCACGAATAACGATGTCTTCCTGACTGATAGAAAGCGGACGGCCAGCAGCAATGCGCAGTTGCTCTTTGACTAAGTCGATGCCAGTCACGAGTTCGGTCACCGGATGCTCCACCTGAATACGGGTGTTCATTTCGATGAAATAGAACTCACCATTTTCGTAGAGGAATTCAAAGGTACCGGCACCCCGATAGCCAATCTCGACACAGGCACGAGCACAGCGCTCACCAATGCTTTTCCGCATTTCTACGGTAATACCTGGCGCTGGCGCTTCTTCGACGACCTTCTGGTGACGACGCTGCATTGAACAGTCACGCTCACCAAGGTGAATGGCGTTGCCTTGGCCATCAGCTAAGACCTGAATTTCGATGTGACGTGGGTTCTCGAGGAACTTTTCCATGTACACAACTGGATTACCGAACGCTGCACGCGCTTCGCTTTGAGTTGCTGAAATTGACTTTAATAAGTCTTTTTCTTCACGCACCACACGCATGCCGCGACCACCGCCGCCGCCAGCAGCTTTGATAATCACCGGGTAGCCGATGCGACGGGCAATCTTCTTGTTCTTCTCTTCGTCGTCATCGAGCGGTCCGCCTGAACCCGGTACACAAGGTACACCGGCTTTTTTCATGGCTTCGATTGCCGATACTTTATCGCCCATCATACGAATCACGTCTGGTGTTGGGCCAACAAAGATAAAACCAGAGTTTTCGACTTGCTCGGCAAAATCAGCGTTTTCCGCTAAAAAACCATAACCCGGGTGAATTGCAGCGGCGTCGGTGACTTCGGCGGCACTAATAATCCGTGGAATGTTTAAGTAACTCTCAGTGGCTGACGCTGGACCAATACAAATGGACTCGTCAGCCAGCAACACGTGCTTCAAGTTTTTGTCAACCGTCGAGTGCACAGCCACTGTTTTGATCCCGAGCTCTTTACAAGCACGCAGGATTCGCAGGGCTATTTCACCGCGGTTGGCGATGACTACTTTATCAAGCATAGCGATTGCCTTTCTTTATTCGATGATGAACAGCGGTTGATCAAACTCAACTGGAGCTTCGTTCTCAACGAGAATTTGCTTCACCACACCAGCAACGTCTGCTTCGATATGGTTCATCATTTTCATAGCTTCAACGATACATAAGGTATCGCCAACATTGACGCGCTGGCCAACGGTAACAAACGCTTTCGAACCAGGGGCTGGTGACTCATAGAAGGTACCAACCATTGGCGAGCGAACCACATGACCGCTTAACTCTTCAGCTTTTGCTGGCGCGCTATCAGTTGCTGCAGCAGCTGCAGGGGCTGCTGCAGGCGCGGCAGCAGGAGCAGCCATCGGCATTTGCATATGAGCCATTTGTGGATAAACCGGAGCTGATGAATGACGGCTAATACGCACCGACTCTTCACCTTCGGTAATTTCCAGTTCGGAAATTCCCGACTCTTCGAGAAGCTCGATCAATTTCTTAATTTTGCGAATATCCATTGTTTCTATAACCTTTTGCTGTGAGCGTTAAATTCAATTTTTATCGTTGTTTGTTCAGATAGCTTTGAGCTGCATGTAAAGCAAACTCGTAACCTTGCGCACCGCAGCCACAAATGACGGCTTGAGCAAGGTCTGAAAAATAGGAGTGGCGACGAAAAGCTTCGCGAGCATGAACGTTCGACAAATGCACTTCGATAAATGGAATCGCAACCGCTGCAAGTGCGTCGCGTAAGGCAACGCTAGTGTGTGTGTAGGCTGCTGGATTCAAAATGATAAAGTCGACTTGACCACGTGCTTGCTGGACATACTCAATGAGCTCATGTTCAGCGTTACTCTGCACGGTGCTAACTGTGCAACCAAGCTGCTCGGCTTGGAATTGGAGGTTTTCTTCGATATCGGCAAGCGTGAGCGCACCATAGATTTCCGGCTCTCGCGTTCCGAGCAGATTAAGATTCGGACCATTGATGACTAAGATCTGGTGCTTTTTCGTCATTACGCTGCCATTGTGTCGCTATTTGCTTCGAAGTATGAATTATCGCGCCAATAATAAAAAGACCCGATACTTTTTAAAAAGTTCGGGTCATTATACGACTAAAATTTCATTTCGCAGCAAAATACTGGTCTTATCAGCGAAATTCGCCGCAAACTTCTAACGTTCCATGATCGATTCTAAGTGGGCTTGGAAACGCTCAGCATTCATAAAACCTGTAACACGATATTCACTGAGTTCATTGCCATTGCGATCGAAAAACAGAATTGTCGGTAGCCCAAGCACTTGATACGCGCTTAAAAGCTCCGTATTGACAGCATTTACCGCCGTGACATCGGCTTGCAAAACGGTAAAGTTCTCTAATGTTGTTTGAACGTCTGCGTTGGCAAAGGTGTAGCGCTCAAGCTCTAGGCACGCAGTACACCAATCAGCGTAGAGGTCGAGCATAACCCAGTCACCGCGAGTCGTTGCTTCTTGCACTTTCGTGTCTAATTCACTCAAGCTAGTCACATAAGTAAATTCGAGTTTGTTCGCATGAAAGCTGCCGTCTACATAAGGCTTCTGCCACAACACGCCGGCAGCTGCATAGGTTATCAGCACTGCAGCGGCAATCACTCGACCAGTTAGCTGCAGTTGTTGATGCAGTTCCCGATAGATTAAGACGGCACTGATCACAAAGAAGCTAATCCATAACCACCCGGCGACAGTGACCGGCAGTAAACGCTCAACTAAGAATAGTGCAACCGCAATCATGAGGACGCCAAACAGCATTTTTACTGTATTCATCCACTGACCGCTCTTCGGCAATAGCTTGCCGCCGGAAATACCAATTAACAATAATGGCACGCCCATACCTAAACTTAACAGGTAGAGAGCAATACCACCGAGTGCGATATCGCCAGATTGCGCAATAAAAAGCAGTGCTGCCGACAGCGGTGCCGTCGTACAAGGCGATGCAATTAACCCAGATAGCGCGCCCATAGCGAAAACGCCAGGGTAGGCACCACCTTTTTGGTTTTGTGAAATTTGATTGAGGCGGTTCTTCCAACTAGTTGGGAGGTCAAAATTGAAAACACCGAACATGGCGAGAGCAAAGATAACGAAGAGCGCTGCTAACGAACCCAGTAACAGTGGGTGCTGCAAGTACGATTGATATTGCATGCCTGCCAAAGCGACGACAATTCCGAGTAACGTGTAGGTAATAGCCATCCCTTGCACGTATACAAATGACAGGGCGAAGCCTCGGCTTGCTGTTAACTTGCCGCGATTCCCTTGTTGCTGGCCAATAATAATGCCAGAAAGAATTGGGTACATTGGGAATACACATGGCGTGAATGCCAAGCCGATGCCCAATACAAAAAAGATCCCAGCAATCCACCACAGATTGTCAGAAGCCAAGACGGCGGCAAGTCCAGTCGGCTCACCGGCATTGGAAAAGTCTTGTAACTGATAACCGCCAGCAGCTAGCTCGCCTGAACTGGCTTGCAAATAAACATCGACGGTTGTTGGTGCGTAACACAAACCAGCGTCGGCGCAGCCTTGGTAGCGGACGGTTAGTACATCGCCGGTTTGTACTTCGGCTAGTTGCACCTCTAAAGCGACGTAGTGACGAAAGATATTCACATCACCGAAGAATTCATCATGATAGGGCGTGCCATTTGGAACTGTAAACTCGCTGACAAAATGTTCAGGAGTCAAACCAAAACGATGTTCATATAAGTAATAGCCGTCAGCGATTTCGAAATATAAATGCAGGGTATCGCCGTCTTGCTCATAAGAAAAAGGAAAGGCTTGTTGAACTGGCAGGAATTCGCCCGCATTGTTGCCGAGAAATGAAGGTTGTGCTTGCGCTGCGCTACTCGCAACTAGCAGCATGCTCGCTAAGAGCAACCAATGCAGTGATTGCCGCACGGGCGCGAAAGCTTGCGAGAGGTAACGATAATATTTTCCAATAGACGACATAATCATACTTCTTATCTAATTATTTGCTGCTATTTATCTGTTGCTAATTCGCTTGGCGAGGAAAGCGTGCAGTCGCTCACCCAATTCAAATAGCTAATAGCGCCTTTTTCGACCGGGACTGCTATGATCTCAGGTGTGTCATACGGATGCAGTGTTAATAATTTTGCTTCGAGCGCAGCATAACACGATGTCGTGGTCTTGATCATGAGCAGTGCTTCTTGTTCCTGTTCGATTTTTTCTTGCCAAGTGTAAACAGACAAAACGGCTGGCAAAATGTTCACACATGCGGCAAGTTTCTCTGCCACTATTGAGGCGGCAATACTTTTTCCCGTGTTTTCGTCGGGAACGGTACAGTAAACAACTAAGACTTGGGTATTCATGACGCCCTCTTGTGTTTGTAAAAACTATTACGCTGCATACTACTAAATCGTTTAACCCGTAGCATCGTTCTTATCGTTTTGTTGCAAGGCTCTTGAAATTGACTCTTGAAATTGAGACTTGAAATTGAGAGTAACACGCCCCATTTCAGCAAGGTAACCAAGACAGGATATATTATGTTCCCAGTTTTATTGCTTTTATTTATTGGTATGCCCATTCTTGAAATCTTAGTTTTGATTCAAGTAGGGCAGGCCATTGGCGGTATTAATACCGTCCTGCTGTTAATTATCACCGCTGTGATTGGTGCATCCTTGGTACGCAGCCAAGGCTTACAATCGTGGCAGCGTGCTCAACAAAAGATGGCCATGGGTGAATTACCCGGTGTCGAGTTAGCAAGTGGCATTCTTTTATTCGTTGCAGGCTTAATGTTTGTGACCCCAGGCTTTATTACTGACGTGTTTGCCTTATTAATTGTTTTGCCGCCAATTCGCAAAAGCCTAGCGGCGCACATGCTCAAACGTATGCAAGTACAAGTCATGCACGGTGGTATGCACAGCAGTATGTATGGCTTTCAAAGTCGTCAGAACCCGTTCCAGACCAAACAGCAACAGGACGATGGCGACGTTTTTGAGGGCGAGTATAGCGACCCTGATCGAGAACGTTTGCAGCGCGACAAACAGCAGCGCAGCGATCGCGACGATCAAAAAAACTAAAAATTTTTTCGGTGGGGACTTGGAAAACAATCCATAGCCCCCATTGTTAGTGCACAAACATCTTTAACACCGGCCATTTGGCCTTTCGTTAATCGTAAACATAGATATGGGAGTATCTCGAATGAAACTTCGTCCTTTACATGATCGTGTGATTGTTAAGCGTGCTGAAGCCGAAAGCAAATCACCGGGCGGTATCGTTTTAACTGGCTCTGCGGCTGAAAAGTCAACGCGCGGAGAAGTTGTAGCCGTCGGTAACGGTCGCATTCTCGACAATGGCGATGTGAAGCCATTGGACGTGAAAATTGGCGATGTCGTTTTATTCAATGATGGCTACGGCGTGAAAGCCGAGAAAATTGACGGCGAAGAATACTTAATCATGAGCGAGTCAGACATTCTGGCGATCGTCGAGTAACGGTTAAGTTTCACCCGAATTAGCACATCATCCATTGTAGAAAAGGAAAAGAATCATGGCAGCTAAAGAAGTAAAGTTTGGTAATACCGCGCGTCAAAAAATGCTTAAAGGCGTAAACGTCCTAGCTGACGCAGTGAAAGTTACTTTAGGTCCAAAAGGCCGTAACGTCGTTCTTGATAAGTCATTTGGTTCACCGGTTATCACTAAAGACGGCGTGAGCGTCGCCAAAGAAATCGAACTCGAAGACAAGTTCGAGAACATGGGCGCGCAAATGGTTAAAGAAGTTGCTTCAAAAGCAAATGACGAAGCAGGTGACGGTACAACCACGGCAACTGTGCTGGCTCAGTCAATTGTTACTGAAGGCTTGAAAGCAGTTGCAGCTGGTATGAACCCAATGGATCTGAAGCGCGGTATCGACAAAGCAGTGATTGCTGCAGTTGCTGAACTGAAAAATATTTCTCAGCCGTGTTCAGACAGCAAAGCGATTGCTCAAGTTGGAACAATTTCTGCAAACTCAGACAGCACTATCGGTGAAATCATTGCAAAAGCAATGGACAAAGTCGGTAAAGAAGGTGTTATCACTGTTGAAGAAGGCCAAGGCCTTGAAGACGAGCTAGAAGTGGTTGAAGGTATGCAGTTCGACCGTGGTTACTTGTCTCCTTACTTCATCAATAACCAAGAGTCTGGTGCTGTTGAACTCGACAACCCGCTAATTTTGTTAGTTGATAAGAAAGTCAGCAACATTCGTGAACTATTACCAGTTTTAGAAGGCACAGCGAAAGCTGGCAAGCCACTGTTATTAGTTGCTGAAGATGTTGAAGGCGAAGCGTTGGCGACTTTGGTTGTGAACAACATGCGTGGCATTGTTAAAGTTGCTGCAGTCAAAGCACCTGGTTTCGGTGACCGTCGTAAAGCCATGTTGCAAGACATCGCTGTGTTGACCGGTGGTACCGTGATTTCTGAAGAAATCGGTATGGAGCTGGAAAAAGCGACCCTTGAGCACCTTGGTAGCGCCAAGCGTGTGGTCATCAACAAAGACAACACAACAATTGTTGACGGTGCTGGTGATCAGAAAGCGATTGAAGGCCGTGTTACGCAAATTCGTCAGCAAATCGAAGAAACGTCTTCAGACTATGACCGTGAAAAGCTGCAAGAGCGTTTGGCTAAACTAGCTGGCGGTGTTGCGGTGATTAAAGTTGGCGCGGCAACTGAAGTTGAAATGAAAGAGAAGAAAGACCGCGTTGAAGATGCGTTGCACGCAACTCGCGCTGCGGTTGAAGAAGGTGTGGTACCTGGTGGTGGTGTTGCGTTGGTTCGCGCTGCGAGCAAGTTGCAAGACCTACGTGGTGACAACGAAGAGCAGAACGTCGGTATTAAACTCGCGTTGCGTGCAATGGAATCGCCATTGCGTCAAATCGCGATGAACGCTGGCGCTGAAGGCTCAGTTGTTGCTAACAACGTCAAAAACGGTGAAGGTAACTACGGTTACAACGCTGGTAACGACACCTACGGTGACATGCTAGAAATGGGTATTTTGGATCCAACCAAAGTGACTCGTTCAGCTCTGCAATTCGCAGCTTCAATTGCTGGCCTGATGATCACAACCGAAGCAATGGTTGCAGAATTTGCCAAAGATGACGCACCAGCAATGCCTGGCGGCGACATGGGCATGGGCGGTATGATGTAATTGATTAATTTCAATTACTTAGATTTAAGAATAACCGCGCTTCGGCGCGGTTATTTTTTACTCAAAGCTTACACTTATTGACAAATTCGACCTTGTTGTTTAGTCAACGATCCCCTATAACTAAGACAGGCACTTAACATTGATATAAGGAGGGCCTATGTCGAAGGTAATCGCTTTTGCCATGGCAGCAGGTCTCATGCTGCCCATAACTGGCTTATCCGCTGCAAACGCTGCGGACGTAAAGGTAACTTGGGAAGAACCAAGTAAATATGTCGACGTGCAAGCGGCTGATGGCAGCCAAAAACGTTTTCAAGAGAATGTCTTTGCTCGCTTTGAAGAAATATTCGCGGAGCTCGCTAGTGAGTTGCCGAGCGATCAGACGCTACATATTACAGTCACCAATGTGGACTTAGCAGGCGCGATTGAGTACCACGACATTAACGGCGTTCCGCGCGAGCTTCGGATCGTTCGCGGTCATGATTTCCCGATGATGCAGCTATCGTATAAACTTGTCGATAGTGATGGTGAAGTCATTCAGGAAGGTGAATCGCGCATGCGCGGGCGTGAATTGCCAGGACAAAGTCGCTTGTCGACCCCGTCAAGCAGTCGCGGCGGTAACCTCTTAGAGTACGAGAAACCTATGGTCACTGAGTGGTTTAAGAATGAATTTAAGCAAGACTAATGTAGTTTTACAGTAGCCCCTTGAGCCTGACCCTAGTGGTCAGGCTTTTTTTATAGCGGTGTTTTATTTGGCTCGCCAGGGATTTCACGAACCAAAGTGGGGACTAAAAAGCCAGGGAGTTGTTTCCGCAATTCCGCGCTTAATCGCACAGCCTCTGTATCTGCCACAGCGAAATGTGCAGCGCCGGCGACCGCATCCAATTGGTGCAAGTAATACGGCTGAATGCCTGCTTGAAATAGCGCTTCACTCAAAGCAGTAAGTGCTTCGACTGAGTCATTGATGTCTTTTAGTAACACGCTCTGATTCAATATCCAAACGCCCTGCTGACGGAACTTCTCGAGCTGGTGCTTTAATTCGGGAGATACCTCACGGGCATGATTCGCATGCAGCACTAAAACGCTTTGTAAGCGACTCGACGTTAACACGTCCAACAATGACTGAGTTAAGCGCGATGGAATGACAACGGGCAGGCGGGTATGAATCCGCAGACGTTTGATATTAGCAAATCGCTCAATCCGCTGGATTGCCTCAAGCAGGTGCTGCTCTTTAGCCATGAGCGGATCGCCACCACTTAAAATGACCTCGTTAATTTCCGGGTGGTTGGTCAAATAGCGTTCAATGCTGTCCCAGTCATCTCGCTTCAATTGATGGTCTTCGTAAGGAAAGTGACGTCGGAAGCAATAACGACAGTTCACGGCGCAACCGCCGCGCAAAATAATCAACACTCGCGACTGGTATTTGTGCAGCAAGCCGGGGACGGGTGAATGCTCTGCTTCAGCGAGCGGGTCATTGGTAAAGCCCGGCAATTGTTCGAATTCGCTGATTAACGGCATGACTTGCAAAAGCAACGGGTCTTGCTCATTACCTTTTTCCATCAGACGCACGAAAGGCTGCGGCACCCGCATTGGGAATAGCTTGCGAGCGGCATTATGTTGCTCTGCCCAAGCTGGGCTAAGACCGAGAAACTCAGCCAACTGCAGCGGATTTGTATAGGATTGGGCGAGCTCTTGTTGCCATCGTTCACGTACGTCTAATGTCACTGCGTAAACAACCTTCTGCTTTTCGTTACGGATTTGCTATCATTTTACCTGAAATC